>NZ_JAKGAW010000013.1:0-103744 GCF_021532475.1 Pseudoalteromonas sp. APAL1
ACGTTTAATAGGGTATTATGAAAAATCTAACGGCAGTGCAAATTTCACGGTTTATTATTAGCTTTACTTGGCTTTACCATGGCCTTTTCCCAAAAATTATCCATATCTCTCCACTTGAACAACGGATGACAGCCAGTTTTGGTTTTAATGCCGAAATTTCAATGTTCATAACACGAGCTGCTGGGGTTGGTGAAATCATCTTTGCGGTGTTGTTTTTTATTTTCTATCGTTCAATTTTAATCAATATAGTCAATATTTTATTGTTAATAGGTTTAATACTGTTTGTAGCTTTTTTACAACCAGCACTATTGATTGAAGCATTCAATCCGGTGACTACAAATCTTGCACTGATCGCGTTTAGTACTGTACTAATAATAGAGCTCAAGAATAGCGAAACTAGCAATAAGTGAATTAAACACCATAGCAGTCTTTGATTTCTTTGATCATGGCGCTTGCAAGTGGTGAATTGGCATTTGTTTTAGAGGTTATTAATACAACAGGAATATCGTAGTGATATTTGTTTGGTTGAATAGCTTTAAAAATGCCTTTATCAACCCAGAACTGAGCATAGTGGTCGGGTAAATAACCAATAAATTCACCCGATAAAATCAAATGTGCGATACCTTCATCATGGTAGGCTACCGCACTGTTTTGGTAGTTTAAGCCATCGTTTCTACTTTCTTTATCTCGCATGTAGTTACTGGTAATTACTTCAGCTTCTTTAATAAGCTCATTGATTTGTTTGTCTTCACACTCAAACAGTGGGTGACCGACTGCGCAATACAAAAAGTTAGTTTCGTTATGTAGGGCAGTGTAATCTAATCCGCGAATATGATGACGGCTAACACCAATCCCCACTAATGAACGGCCATTGGCTACTGCGGTTTCTACCTCACGGGCTTCACAGACGTTAATATCAAACTGAATGTTTTTACCTTTGCCTTTTAACCTTGCAATTGCGCGGGGAATGGCGCAGCGAGGGTCACTTACCATGGTATCTATCATAGCAATACTTAAACGCCCCGATAGCTCGTTTTTAGAGCTTGCGACGGTATTAGCAAAGGCTTCGCATTGCTGAAGCAGTTCAATTGATGCTTGGTAGGTAATAGCACCTGCATCTGTAATTTCAAAACCACTGCGGCCACGTTTACATAATTTAATACCAAGCCTTACTTCTAAATCTGATAAATGCGCACTGATCGTTGAGCGGCCAATATTCAAACGTGACTCTGCGGCTGAAAGCCCGCCACACTCAACAATTGCTACAAAAACACGCAATAATCGTAGGTCTACATCATGAACTTGCATAGTGGCTCTTTTAGTTCGATAAATCTGGAATGAATAACGATAATTATGCATTTGTAAAACAACTAGAGCAAGCTAGACTGCCACTAATTAAAACTTAATCCTGTTTTTTAGGAGTTATAAATGACATTTAAGTATGGTGTTGACCAATTAACGATAGATAACGTTAATGCGATTGCAGCCGGTACGTTACAGGCAGAGCTTTGCCAAGAAGCCATTGATAAAATAAATAAAAGCCGCCAAAACGTAGATAAAATGGCTGCCTCAGATAAAGCCATTTATGGTATCAATACGGGCTTTGGTCCACTGTGTGATACACAAATTTCTCCACAAGAAACAAACCTATTACAAAAGAACTTATTGATCACACATGCTGTTGGTGTGGGTGAGCCAATTGCTAAGCCTATTTCAAAGTTAATGCTAATCACCAAAGTACATGCATTAAGCCAAGGTTTTTCAGGTATTCGTTTAACTGTTGTTGAGCGTATGCTTAAGTTTATTGAACTAGATATTATCCCGGTTGTACCAGAGCAAGGCTCAGTTGGCGCATCGGGTGACTTAGCACCATTATCACACCTATTTTTACCTCTTTTAGGTGAAGGCGAGTTCTGGGTAAACGACACAATCAAACCCGCGGCAGAGGTATTAAAAGAGCATGGCTTAGAGCCGCTTGATCTGCATGCTAAAGAAGGTCTTGCGTTAATCAACGGTACTCAGTTTATTTTATCGCACGCCATTACAGCGCTTACTAAAATGCGCTACTTATTAGACCTTGCAGATATTGCAGGCGCTATGAGCATTGAAGGTATGCAAGGTAGCCAATCACCGTTCCGTGAAGAATTACACGCTATTCGTGCTTTTAAAGGTAACGTTGAAGTTGCCGCGCGTATGCGTAGCTTTTTTGCCAATTCTGAGAATATGGCCTCACATACCAATTGTGATCGTGTACAAGACCCTTATTCACTGCGTTGTATTCCTCAAGTTCATGGTGCGTCACGCAATGCGTATTACCACTTAAAAGAGCTTGCAGAGATAGAAATGAACTCAGTGACTGATAACCCAATTGTTATTAGTGAGGAAGAAGCGATTTCGGGTGGTGGTTTTCATGGTCAACCATTAGCTATGGCTTTAGATTATGCATCTATTGCTGCGGCTGAGCTTGGTAACATTGCTGATCGTCGTTGTTATTTATTGCTTGAAGGTTTACACGGCTTACCACGTTTATTAACCACATCGGGAGGCTTAAATTCAGGCATGATGATCCCGCAATATGTAACCGCAGCACTGGTAACAGAAAATAAGTCATTGTGTTTCCCGCCATCAGCAGACAGCGTACCGACATCAATGGGCCAAGAAGATCACGTATCTATGGGGAGTATCTCTGGTCGTAAGTTAAACCAGATTTTAGGTAACCTAGATAAAATCTTTGCTATTGAGTTGATGTATGCAGCGCAAGCAATCGAATTTAGACGTCCTAACAAGTGTTCAGACATTATTGAAGAAAACTTTGCGCTCATTCGCAGCAAAGTTGCCAAACTAGAAGAAGACCGCTTACTTAAGCCAGACATTGATGCCATGGTTGCACTTGTTAAATCACAAGCGTTCACAGTAAATTTAGGGAGCAAATAATGACTTTTCAAGAACAAATTAAGCAAGGTATTCCAAGCGTATTGCCAGAGCCAAAACCGTATCCAAGTGATGCAAACCGTGCTCCAAAACGTAAAGACATTTTATCGGCTGATGAAAAGCAATTAGCGATTCGTAACGCATTGCGTTATTTCCCTAAAGAATGGCACAAAGAATTAGCCGCTGAATTTGCCGCTGAGCTTAAGCAATTTGGCCGTATTTACATGTATCGTTTTAAGCCTAACTATGAACTTAAAGCGCGCTCAATCAGCGATTATCCGGCTAAATGTGAGCAAGCTGCCGCTATCATGTTAATGATCGACAACAACCTTGATCCCGCAGTAGCACAGCACCCAGAAGAGCTTATCACTTACGGTGGTAACGGTGCGGTATTCCAAAACTGGGCGCAGTACTTATTAACCATGAAGTACTTAAGCGAAATGGAAGAAGACCAAACGCTACACATGTACTCGGGTCACCCTATGGGGTTATTTCCATCATCAGTAGAAGCACCGCGCGTGGTTGTAACTAACGGTATGATGATCCCGAACTATTCAAAGCCGGATGATTGGGAAAAATTCAATGCACTGGGTGTAACTCAATACGGTCAAATGACTGCGGGTTCATTTATGTACATTGGCCCACAAGGTATTGTTCACGGAACAACTATTACGGTAATGAATGCATTCCGTAAAGTGCTTGAAAAAGGCGAGTCACCAAAAGGTAAGATCTTCTTAACTGCTGGTTTAGGTGGTATGAGTGGTGCGCAGCCTAAAGCGGGTAACATTGCTAACTGTATAACCGTATGTGCTGAGGTTAACCCTAAGGCGGCTATTAAGCGTCACCAACAAGGTTGGGTTGATGAGCTAATCGATAACATGCCAGAGCTTGTTGAGCGTGTACGTACGGCTCAGCAAAATGAAGAAGTAGTTTCAATTGCCTTTATCGGGAACGTGGTTGATGTATGGGAAAGCTTCTTAGCAGAAGATATTTTCATTCACTTAGGTTCAGACCAAACTTCACTTCATAACCCATGGTCAGGCGGTTACTACCCGGTTGATATCAGCTATGAAGAGTCAAATCGTTTAATTCGTGAAGAGCCAGAAGTATTTAAAGAAAAAGTACAAGCGACACTTAAACGCCACGCTGATGCTGTTAACAAGCACACGGCAAAAGGCACTTACTTCTTTGATTACGGTAATGCGTTCTTGCTAGAAGCATCACGCGCTGGTGGCGATGTAATGGCTGAAAACGGTATTGATTTTAAATACCCATCATACGTACAAGATATTCTTGGCCCAATGTGTTTTGACTACGGTTTTGGCCCGTTCCGCTGGGTATGTACGTCAGGTAAACCAGAAGATCTTGATAAAACAGATGCGATTGCTGCAGACGTTTTAAATAAAATCATGGCGGACTCGCCTGAAGAGATCCAACAGCAAATGCAAGACAACATCACGTGGATCAAAGATGCGAAGCAAAACAAGCTCGTTGTTGGCTCGCAAGCTCGTATTCTTTATGCAGACGCACAAGGCCGCGCTGAAATCGCTAAAGCCTTTAATGATGCCATTAATCGTGGCGAGATAGGGCCAGTTGTACTTGGACGTGACCACCATGACGTAAGTGGTACGGACTCACCTTTCCGTGAAACATCAAACATTTATGATGGTAGCCGCTTCACAGCAGACATGGCGATTCACAATGTAATTGGTGATGGTTTCCGTGGTGCTACTTGGGTATCTATTCACAATGGTGGCGGTGTAGGTTGGGGCGAAGTGATCAACGGTGGTTTTGGTATGCTACTAGACGGTAGTGAAGCTGCCGAGCGCCGTTTGAAATCTATGCTATTATTTGATGTAAATAACGGTATTGCTCGTCGTAGTTGGGCGCGTAACGAAGAAGCTAATTTTGCGATCAAACGTGAAATGGCTCGTACCCCTAAACTTAAAGTGACCTTGTCTAATAACGTTGATGATGACGTTTTATCAAACTTAGATTTCTAATTTTGCATAAAATACTAAACCAGCTCGTTTTTGATTAAAAACGGGCTGGTTATAGTGTTTGCAGTAATGCTTTATCAACTGCCTTTAACAAAGAAGACTTTGTGGAAGGTTTGGTAATGTAGGCAGTTAAGCCAAGGGTTGCCCACTTGCGAATGATCTCTTTATTTTTGTTGGCACTAATTGCAACAATTGGCAGGTTTTTGCAATTTGGGATACTGCGTAAGTTTTTAGTTGTGTTATACCCATCTAAATTAGGCATGAATAAATCTAGTAACACGAGTGAAAAGCGCTGCTTTTTCAGTTTTTTTATTGCATCTAGCCCGCTTTCAACACTGACGACCTGATATCCCTCTCCAATCAAAATCCTCGATACCATTTCCCTGTAAAATTCGTTGTCTTCTACCACCATAATTTTTATATCGCTCTTTTTTTGTGGCGTCTCAGAGAGGGGACTATGCTGTTCTGATGGAATGGGAGAAGGTTTATCTTTCATTTCAGCAGTTTTATTTTTTGTTTCTTGAACGGTTTCAGCTGTGTCAGAATTATCTTTTTCATTTAATAACGCAGCAAGTTCAGCAAGAGAAAAGCGTCTTTCTTGTAACCGCTTTTTAAGCTCCTCAGCCACTTTTTCAAGTTGAGACTCTAAAGAGTCGATTAACGGTGACAGGTGCTCTTTTTGTAGGTCTTGTAGTAATTGGTCTTGTAAGACATTTATACCCTTATGATTATTCAGCTTTTCACGGGCATTATTTAAAGTCTCAGTGGCTTGACTGCGATAACTAGCAGCTTCATCAATTAAGTTTTTTAAATCGTCGTCAATTTTACCAAAGTGTTCATCTCTGAGTTTATTGACTTCAGTTTGGCTTTGAGTTCGTTTTAGTGCGTTATGTAAAATCATCTTAAAGCGATAATTTTCGTACATAGATTTATAAACAAAGTAATCAGAAAAAATACCCTTAATACAACATTTAAAAGCGATCCCTGACTCTTTATTTTCGCATAGTAGAATATTTTCGTGCGGATAATTTAATAATCCTGACTCAGCAAGTAATTTATAACTTTCAATGCTTTTTGAAACACTCTCTCTGGCAAGAATAATGAGCTTTGGCTCTGTGGTAGCGATAACCTCTTCAGCATCTTTATGGCTTGTTAGTGTTCTAAATTCATCAACTTGAGAAGAAAGTACTTCTACTGCACCTGCTAACTCTGTAGGTTTGTCACATAAAATGATAACTTTTGGTCTTCTTTGCGCGTGGTCGACTTTTATTTGCATTGATAGTGGCTCATTTATTAGTCGTTTTATAAAGAATTTGAGTAAGTAACTTCTTTATTTTGCTGAAATAGTTGTAAAAACTCAGTTTGAGTGCATGGCTTAAAGTAATAAAACCCCTGAATTGACTTAACACCAAGGTTTTTTATCAATAGAAGATCTTCAAACTTCTCAACACCTTCGGCTACAATATCTAAACCGAGTTTATGGGCGATTTCACAGGTACTTACTACTATCGCTTTTTTACTGGGATCTTCGGCACTTCCGTTGACAAAACAGCGATCAATTTTGAGTTCATCAAAGGGAAGCTCATTAAGTTGCTTCATTGAAGAATAGCCTGTTCCAAAATCATCAATTGATAATTTAAAGCCTTTTAGTTTAAACCGTAAAAGAACATCTAACGAAGAACGTATATTGTTAATAATATTACTTTCCGTTAGCTCTAGGGTGATCTGTGAAGTGGGCATGGAAGCATCGGTGCATATGCGCTCAAGTTTTTCAGGAAGACTAACATCACTGAGTTCATTGGCACTAATATTAATACTAAATTGAAGGTTCGATAATAAGGTTCTGTTGATAGACCAAAATTCTACAGTTTGTTTTAAGAGTTGCTTGGTGAGCTCAGCTGTATGATTTGCACTTTCTAGTGTCTCAATAAAATAGAATGGTGAAACAATACCATTTTGTGGGTGATTCCATCTCGCAAGCGTCTCAACACCAATAATCTTCTCAGTTCTACTACATACTTTAGGCTGGAAGTAAGCGATATATTCGTGTTTATAAAGTGCGTTGATTATCTCTTCATTAGGGTAAGTGATATCTTTCTTTTGTGAAGGGGGAGCTTTATTAAACTGACATAGTGCTTTATATAACTCTGCCAACTTACTAACTGATAATGGTTTTTCAATGCATGATATAATATTCAAGCCGTGCAGGGAGGCGAGTGAAGCGGCATTTTTAAGAAAAAGGCTGTTCTCACCACTTAATAGAGCTAACGGTTGCTGAAGGTTTAACTCGCTTAGCTTTCTTAGCATTTCTACACCATCAATAGAAGGCATATTCATGTCTAATAAGATTAGAGAAGCTTGATGGATCTCGGGGCTTGATAAAGCCTTATAACCGCAATCAAAACCAATGAATTTACACGGTGTTTGATTAGAAATTAGAAACTCTAATTGCGTTAATACAAGTTGACTATCGTCGATGGCTAGAATCAAAGGAGGTTGCTCCAACATACGTTCTACCCTTGGGTGTCTTAATCAGTATTAATTAGTATAGATGTAATTTCATCTTGTGCACTCCTGAACAGCATTTTACACTGCTTAATTAACATTTCGATTTCTTGTAATGATCCTTTCTGACTCACCTCTTCTAATTCTTGAAGTGTGTCAGCTAGTTGGTTGCTCCCTACCGTTTTAGCAGAAGTTTTTAGCTGATGGGCAATATCTTTAATATTATTAGGCTCATCAAGATTCAACTGGTTAATTAGCTTCTCTGAGTCGCTAACAAATTTCTCTAGAAACAATTTTTGTAGGCTTTTATCGGTCCCTACATAGTTTTCGAGCACGTCTAATTGTATAAAAGGAGCTTTGTTTCTAGACTCAGTTTGTAACTTGCTAATTTGAGATGCTTGATCTTCCTTCTCAATTGGTTGTGTCGATTTACCATTTAACCAACGTTTTAATTTTTTATTTAATTCTTGCAGTAATATTGGCTTCGCTAAATAGTCATTCATGCCACACGCCAAGCAAATTTGCTCTTCGCCATCTAAAGCATTAGCAGTTGCGGCGATAATTGGTAATGCAGGCAGATTATTTTGCTTTTCAATGATGCGCCTTTGTTTTGTGAACTCATAACCATCCATCACTGGCATATGGCAATCAGAAATAATTAGCGCAAAATCAAATTGCTCTAGCAATTGCAGTGCTATTTTGCCGTTGTCCGCAATGACGCATTGAAAGCCCAGAGTTGCTAACTGGCGTTTAAATAAGTCTTGATTATAAACATTGTCTTCAACAACAAGTATTAGCTCTTGCAAGCGCTCAGCTTCTTTAATACTTGGTAGTGACATTGCTGAGTTTAAGCTTCGGGAGTCTTCATTTTCTTTAGCGATGATATTTTCTAGCTGTGCTATGTGTGTACTCACCTTTGAGGCATAGTATGGGTATAAAGGCAGACTAGAGATATTAACATTGCTTGGTTTAGGTAATTTATCTTGGTTATTATCAAGTAAGATATAATGGCAACGACTACCATCTATAAATACGTCTTTGCCTTCTGTAGTAAGCTGTTGGAAAGACTCTGCAGTGATAATAAGATAGTCATATCTTTGACTATCGACTAGTTGCGCATTGAATAATTCTCTTGGGATCACTTCGCAATTAGCTTGCAGTCTAGTGAGGTGAGCATTTAAGTCGGTTTCAAACTTATCTTCATCACCGACAACGGCAATTTTTATTTCTGTAAGCTTGAACGGAAAGTCTGCGACTTCTTGCTGCGCATTAAGTGGTAACTTTACAACAAACTGGCTACCAACACCTTCGAGACTTTGACAATCAATTTCACCCTGCATCATGCCAACCAGTTTGTTGGTGATAGATAACCCTAAACCTGTGCCGCCATATTGGCGCTGAATGCTGTTATCTGCTTGTTCAAAAGGTGTAAAAAGTTTATCTACTTGTTGATTCGACATGCCTTTACCATTGTCTTTTACACCGATTAAATAGAAGCCTGGCTGCTCACTTGGCGTTATAGACACTTCTATTAACCCAGATAAAGTCGCTGTTGTTTTAGTAAATTTAAGCGCATTTCCTACTAGGTTAAGTAAAATTTGTCTTAGCCTTACAGGGTCACCTAGCTGTTTAATTGCTAATTCAGAAGAAAAGTAAAAGGCTAACTTTAATTTTTTATTATTAGCTTGGTAGGCCAGCAGCTCAGCTAACTCTTTAATTATGTCTAGCCAATCAAATGCTAAGTATTCTAATTGCATTTTACCCGCTTCAATTTTAGAAAAGTCTAAAATATCATTGATTATACGAAGTAAAATTAATGCTGAGCTTTTCGCTACATGTGCTAAATGTTGTTGTTCAGGGTCTAAATGTGACTCACCCAACATATCCAACATTCCAATTACGCCATTCATTGGTGTCCTAATTTCATGGCTCATGGTTGCTAAGAAACGTGATTTAGCTTCACTTGCTAATTCTGCATTCACTTTAGCTGCTTGTAACTCTTTAGCTGAATTTATATTACTGGTTATATTCGTTTGGTAAATTAAGGTGTATTTTCCCGAATCAGTGGCAATATTCTTTAATAAGATTTCAAACCAATACTCAAAAGAGTCAACGAGATACTTGCATTTTAATTCGCAGCAATATTCTTCTGCTGCAGAACTGCTATGTAACATATCTAGTAATTCATCTTTTTCAACTAAAGGTAAATTTTTAATAATATTTAGTACGTTATCTCCTTTTGATATTTCAACCCCCATGAATGTAGCTGTATTAACTTGGCTCGTAACAAGCGGATCAGGGTAAAGGTTTTTCATCGTAATTTCTTGCTCACTATTAAGCATAATTATCGAAGCCGGAAAAGCATTTATTGCCTCTTGTAGCAGCTTCTCTGTAGAGCGTTTAATTGTCAGTAGTTTTTGTGTCTCTTTTCTTTCTTTTTCAGCTTCACTCATTTTGTTAAGAGCTTCTTTGCGAGCTGAGTCTAATTCAAGCTGGATCCTTTTTTGTTTTTCGGACTCGTAAACTTGAGTCGTTGTCTCTTTTACGACACCAACTAATGTGTATGTTTGAGAGCTTTCTTTGAAGCGTATTTTTGAAACAAGGTTGAAGTGCCTTGTTTGACGTTCTGCAAGCGTTAACTGTAACTCAGAGGTTTGCATTAAATTTTGGTTTTTTAATTGGTTAATAATTTTGTTTCGCTGAGTTTGATCAAACCGCTTGAGGATAGCTTTTATTTTTACAAATTCAGTATCTAAAGGAAGATTGAATAAGTTTCTAAATCCTTCAGATGTATTTACCCATTTTGTCTCTATGTCTACTTCAAAACTGCCAATAGAAGCGAGCTGTTCGGAAGCACTCATAAATAGCTGTCTTGTTTTTATATTGTCTTGTGCGAGTATTGCTTGTTTTCTATTTTTTTGTTGTGACTTATTACTTACATATAGGATTAGCAGAAATAAGAAAAACAACGAACTAACTTGCCAGATAAATTTACTTTGAATAGTAGATAAAAACGCATTTTTATTTTTTGAGCTTTCATATGAGTAGCTCCCTAAATTTAGCTCTTGATCCCATACATATGCACTGAGTAGCTCTGATTTATCATATTGATTAGAATTTTTATTTATCAGGCTTTTAAATGAAAGTAAGTCGTCTTCTACAAAGTAACCAGCTCTGGGCATATTTTCTAATGTGATTATTTTCTCTCGCGCTTTAGCTATCAAATGGTTAAGACTCACCTCATAGACTATGAGTGTATTAGTTAATCCACTTTGCGAGATTTTTAAACCTGCGATGAGGTAAATAACACCATTTGCAGGTGTCTCAATTGCTTTTGAAATAATTCGACCTTCATTGATAGCTTCACGCTCAGATTGGATGATACTTTGCAGGTTCATACTATTAAGAAATTGAAGATCACGGGGCTCATCTAGATCCATATCGTTAAAATCTAAATGATTTTGATGTTGTATGGAGGAAAGTGCGCTCAACATTTGATTGGCTTTCTGCTTTTGCCAAAGTTGGTCAAATGTATAGATATTATCTATCGCTTGAAGGTTTAGGTTTCTTAATATCTCAATGTTTGATTGATATTTTAAAAGTTTTTGACTTGCATAGTGTTCAACAAACAAAACAGAGGTTATTCCCACAAAGGTAATAATAAGTTGAATTGTGGTTGCAGTACTGTAGTTTAAACGCTTGTCCTTGCTTAGCGATAATAGCCGAATAATCATACATATTGAAGCAACACATAATATCCCGCCAATAACGGCAAAGCAAAGTGCAAGCAAAGTCTTTTCTTCACCTTGCGTCTTTAATTTTTGTGCACTCAACCGCATTTCAGAGATGATGGTATTACTGTGTTCTATAAGCTCATTCAAATAAGCTGTACTGATATCCCACCATTCAAACTTGGTGATTTTTCCAGTTGCTTTGCCTTGAGATAGTGAGTTGATTAAATTTTCTATTAATAGCTTGTTTTGATTATTGTAGATATTAGCATCTTGGTCATTAAATAAATTTTTAATCAATGAATTATGTTGAGAATGAAGATTAAGTGCTTCTCGTAAGACTACTAATTTAACTTGTTCATCTTCAGATGTTATGTATCTTGCAACTTTTGCTCTGAGCTGCCCACCTAATTCAATTGCTCTTAGTAAAGTGTATAAATCTAACGCTTCAAGGTTATTATCATTACTTTGGCGAATAAAAAACTGCTGCTCGGCTTCAACAATTCGTACTTTTTTTAATAGCAGGGTAATCAAAACCGAGTAGCTTTTAAAAATACTTTCTTTGCTTTTACTTGCTAGTTGGTTTTCATTTCTAATAGACCTTATGTCATTTTCAACTTGCGTCGCAAACTCCTTAAAATAATCTGACTGATCGGCCGCTTTCACATCATCAATGCTAAAATTAGTTGCCTTGATATAGGTGTTAAGTCGCTCTAAATAATCCTTTTCACCCTTTAACCCAGTTGACATTCCGCGTTCACGTTGCAGGGAAAAAATAAGGTTATTTACTTTAGCTAGCCCTTCAAGGTTAACAATGTATTGATTAAGGCTTTTGTTAAAGACCTTTTGTTGGTTGTACTCGTTAATTTCGACATAAAAGAGTGATATGCCAATAATTGATAAAAGAAAGTACAGAATGAACTTAATAAAATAATTCACATCAGGTCCTAACAAAAACGGTTAATGGAAACTATAGTTTATTAATACAATCTGTCTAATGGCGAGAAAATGAAGGTTCCAATACAACCTGAAAATGAAACTTTGAGGCTTGAATATCTGAATTCGTTAAACTTGTTAGATTCAGAAGAAAATGTTGATATAGATCGAATTACAGATTTTATAGCTAAACTGTTTTGTGTTCCGATCGCATTAGTTAGTATTGTAGATTCGCACCGTCAATGGTTTAAATCTAAAGTAGGGCTGGATGTTTGCGAAACCCCTCGTGATATATCATTTTGTGGTCATGCAATCCTTGATACTAAACCCTTGATAGTTACTAATGCTCTATTTGATGAACGTTTTTTAGATAATCCGCTTGTTACTGGGGAGCCTTATATCCGCTTTTATGCCGGAGCACCTTTGATTGCTAAGACTGGTGTTATACTTGGGACACTTTGTATTATTGATACACAGCCAAGAGATTTTTCTGAAAATGATACTCAAATTTTAGTCAAACTAGCATCAGATGTAATTCAATTAATTGAAAATTAATGATTTTTATTTTTTCGTCGTAAATTGTTTTCTAATCTGTATCAATCACATAGATTATACTAAATGTCAGTATAAACTTTTTTATTACCTAAAATTAATTTTTAGCGCATTGTCAAACGCCGTTTTATAACACAATAATAAGGAGCATATAATGGCAAAAACTCTAACCGGTGGGTGTTGTTGTGGTGAAGTAAGCTACAAAGTAACTGACAACTTTAAACGTTTTTTCTTTTGTCATTGCGAGCAGTGTCGAAAATTATCAGGCACAGCACATGCCGCAAATTTGTTTACCTCCCCTGATGCTATTGAATGGGTAAAAGGTCAACAGCACATTACGCGATTTAATTACCCTGGTCGTGCGTTATCACGGGCGTTTTGTAAAACCTGTGGTTCCGCTTTGCCATTCACTGCAAAAGATAACAGCTATTTGCTTGTTCCTGCAGGCAGTTTAAATGAAGAGCCAAGTAAAGAATTAGATGCGCAAATTTTCTGTGAAGAGCAAACCGAATGGCATAAAAATGGCCTAAATGGCAAAAAGTTGATTGGTTTTGGTCGCGATTAAGCTCGTTGATAATTTGCTTTCTTGTATAAAGTTTGACCAGCTAATCTAGTTTGATTAATCTGTAAACACATTTTAAAGGGAGGTTTAATATGTTTAAAGTTTTAACCTTAGCTGCTTTAGTCTCGTTAGCAGTACCTACAAACGCAAATGAAATTACAGCTGAGTTTCTTAAAAAAGAGCTAGAACTTGCTCATTCTCAGTACATAAATGGCTCACATGATAGTGCGCTCTATGCGTTAAATTCACTTGCAAGAATTCTTGAGCTTGATAGCGCTAAAATTCTGCAAACAGAAATAGGCCCAAATAATCTTGCTTTTACTTATCTTCGCATTGGAATCATTCATGAGCATGCAGGTGATCAGCAGCAAGCCAATAGCTATTTTGCCAAAGCGATGAATGCTCACCAAGGCAAAAAACTTCAGCTTGCAGAGCTCAAAGCTTATGTAACTAAATTAGACAAATCAGCTGCTCACTTAATTTAAATATAACTGGAAATACAAAGAAAACGATGATCAAATGGCAAGAACTAACTAAATATCAAAAAGCTGCATTTTGGTGCTTGATAGCTATTGTTGGTTGGTTCTCACCTGAGATTGCACTGTTATTTCATTTTGGTGGAATAGAAGTTGTATTTGCTTTTTTAGCAATGTACAGCTTGCCAATCATCAGAGTAGCGTGTTCTTACCTTCAAAAAATTAGAGAAAACCTGTTACTTGCCTATGTGTCATTTCAAAACAGTGCCTCTGGTAAACCCAACGTCTTTTTAATGCAAACTGCATTTTGCTGTCTTGCAATTGCACTCACCGGATCATTTTCTTTTGCAATGGTATTTTTAATGCCAGGGATGATGTTAAACAGTATGCTTGGCTGATTGGGTTAAAGTGAGCAAGTTGCGAAAGTAAAGTTTGTAGGAGGCGTTTCAACGCCGAACAAGTAGCAGCGATTTTACATCGCGTCCTAGAGCCTAAACCCTAGTACCTAATGTATCCTACCGTAGACGTGAAACTTTTTTCGCGCCTTTGTAGGTCGTGCTTTAGCGCGATTAAAGTGTAAAGTTAGCCGGTAGCGTTTTACGCCGAATAACTAAGAATCACGGTCCAATCCGTTCCTTCGACTCCAATAAAAAACACTGAAAATATGAATGAATTGATAGAGATAGGTTTAAGCGCAGTAAAGCAACATCAGTCTTTACCGTTTTCGATTTATTGCGCTAATGATGAACAGCACATAGTTAATGTGCCTATCGCAAAACCATTACTTGTCGTTGTGTTGTCTGGCAGTAAAAGACTAATTGATACAGAAGAAGTTAACTGCAATGCAGGCGATTTTGTCTTTATGGCAAATACACCTAAGGTCGCCATGCGCAACATTCCGCAAAATATTGGTTATATGGCGTTATTGATTGAGTTTGATTACACAGACTTTGAGTGTTTGAAATATCAATCGGGAGCAAAGAAAAAGTTCATTAATGGGCAAGTAAACTCTTTGTTTCAAATGTCCTTAAAACAATTTATTGAATGGGCTGCAGTAACACCACCACAATTATGGTCAATTAGAAGACAAGAGCTGCTGCAAGTGTTATTTTTGCAGGGCTTTATAGATTTAGGTTCAATCATTGAGCCACCAACACTGACTCATAAAGTGCATACAATTATCACCAGTGATTTAACACGAGATTGGGATGCAAACAGTATTGCAGCTAGTTTAGCGATGAGCGAGTCTACACTCAGAAGAAAGTTAACCGCAGAAGAAAGTAGTTTTCAGTTAATTAAAGACAAAGCGCGTTTAAGCCATGGGCTACATTTAATTCAAAGCAGCTCAGAGCCTATTGGAGCTATTGCGCAGCAATGTGGTTTTTCGTCGCAATCTAGATTCACAGATAAATTTAAATTGTTGTTTAATACGACTCCAACAGCTCTTCGTAAAACAATAATGAGCGAAGTAGGCTAATAATTGACAGTTTTGGTACTAATTTGATCTCTCCTTGCTAGGTATTATGATTATTCTTATTAATCGGAGAATATTATGAAATCATCAACATTGAAAATTGCCACGCCATTATTCCTGCTATGTTTGTCTGGCACCACATTCGCTGAGTCTTTTACCTTAACAAGTAAAGACATTGCTCATGGTGAATTTATGGGTACTTCGCAAGAGTTCAAGGGATTTGGTTGTAACGGCGATAACCTATCACCACAACTTGCTTGGCAAAATGCTCCGAAAGGGACTGAAGCATTCGCATTGACCGTTTATGATCCTGATGCCCCTACAGGCAGTGGCTGGTGGCATTGGCAAGTTGTGAATATTCCTAAATCAGTATCAAGCTTAGCGAGCGGTGCGGGAAATGCTGACAAGAATGCTTTGCCTAAAGGGAGTGTGCAAATAACAAATGATTATGGTTTTAAAGGCTTTGGCGGTGCCTGCCCACCAGAAGGTCATGGCGCTCACAGATATCAATTTACACTGCATGCGTTATCACAAAAGCTTGAATTACCAGAGAACGCATCAGGTGCGTTAGCAGGTTATATGATCAATGCTTATTCGATTGATTCAGCAACAATTGAGGCGCTTTATAAGCGTTGAGAGAGTTAGCGAGTTACAAGGGAAAAGTTAGCAAGTTTCGAGCGTTTGTAGGTCGTGCTTTAGCGCGATTAAGGGTAAAGTTATCGAGTTACAAGTTTACAAGGGCGTTTTAACGCCGAACATCTAAGGTTCACGGCTGAAGCCGTTCCTACGTGAAAATCTCCATGGTTTTTGTCGCCATAAATGGCGACCTACAAGGGCACTCGAAGGCGTGAAACTTGTTTCGCGCGATATTATGTAGGTCGTGCTTTAGCGCGATTAAGGGTAAAGTTATCGAGTTACAAGTTTACAAGGGCGTTTTAACGCCGAACATCTAAGGTTCACGGCTGAAGCCGTTCCTACGTGAAAATCTCCACGGTTTTTGTCGCCATAAATGGCGACCTACAAGGGCACTCGAAGGCGTGAAACTTGTTTCGCGCGTCTGCTCTTAAAAAGTAGCGGCAGAAAGAGGCCGCTACTTGTGAAAGTGTGTGGCCTCAAACATCATTGACTCGTGACTTTAATCATCTTTCTTTGCTTTTTTCGCGAGGATTTCAACTTCGGCTTTTTCGGTCACACCAGCCATACTAAGTGCTGTGCTGCCTACCGATTCATATTCAAGTTTTATTTTATCGAGTTTAGCGTCGTTTTTGTCTGGTAAACTTAAGCTACGTGATGACATTCCTTTGGTTAGAACACCCAGGTTTTCAAATACCTTTTCTTCACCATTATTCATGATGACTTTAATACTTTTAAGGTTCACTGTGCCATGTGTGCATTTAACCTTAATGTTACTATAACGGCTGCTGGTAATAGGGTTTACAGTATCAGTTTCGCTCTTGTAACTAACTTTTTTCTCAGCGATAGTTTTCCACTCGTCATCACCAGCAAAACTATGTGTACTGGCTAATGTTAGTAAAGTAGTTAAAGCTAATAGTTTAATTATTTTCATTTGATTCCCTCCAAAATTATGATCATTCAAAGATATAGCACATAAATAAAGTAATTGCTTATCTAGAAATGACTAAATAAAACCAAATTCATATTTTAGTCGTATTAACAATATGGTTCTTAGATTCACCAAGCTTAAATGGCATGCTATGCTAATTAAGTGTTTATAGTTTATGGAATTTAAATGATATCTTACTTTTGGATAGTTGCTTTTTTGTTCTCAAACTCAGCGTTAGCAAGTGCATTGCTAGATGTTAAGCCGAGTAATAAAACCCAATTTTTGTCTTTAATTAAAGATAAACAAGGGGAGTATGCAGCTAAAGAGGGCAGTGACGCAGTTTGCCAAAATGCATCATTCTCATTAATCAAAACACCCACACAAGGTTTTAGTTTAGGCACACTAATTGACTTTAGTGATTTGCATAACGGTACGCAGGTAAAAAAAATCCCAAACTTTTGTGTTGTTAGCTCGAAGCTAAAGTACTTTGTAAATGGTATTGTTAGAACCAAGCGCTACTTTCGCTGTGATAATGAAGACGATAATGGCTCAACAACTGAAGATCTGCGTTTTAAAGATAATGGCAATATCACTTATACATTGGATAAACCTGACATTTCATGTGTGTTTGAAAAACAATAAATGTTTTCCTCATGCAAATTTAAGCCTATGATGGGCTTTATTTTTTAATTGAAAACCTTATGACTAGCCAACTTATTCAAGCATTTTTAGTGCTTGCTGCCTTTTATATAGCAAGCCTCATAATTGACCGGGCAATTAAACAGTTTCAACGTCGCTTTGATTCAACCGCTCTTGAAACTTTTCGGCTAATTTCTAACTCGCAGCGCGCTATTTTATTATTCATTGCTATTGTGCTTGCGTTATCGAAACTCGGTTTTGATGTTGCGGCGTTGGTTGCAGGCTTAGGCTTAACGGGCTTTGCACTGGGTTTTGCGTTGAAAGATGCTATTTCAAACCTAGTTGCTGGTGTCATGATTGTGCTTTATAAACCTATTAAGCTTGGTAATTACATAGAAGTGAGTAATTCAAAGGGCACTGTGATTGATCTTAATTTGCGCTATATCACAATTAAAGGCGAAGGAGCTGTGCATTTAATCCCTAACTCTTTAATTTTAAGTAATAAAGTGTCAATCATTGACCGTGAAGACGATTAATAGCAAAAACTAGCTATAAAAAAAGCAGCCTAGGCTGCTTTTTGAATTTTTAGCAAATTACATTTGAGATTGCAGGTAATTTTCAAGCCCTGCGGTTTTGATTAACTGCTGCTGTGTTTCAAGCCAATCAATCTGTTCTTCTTGCTCATTTAAGATGTTATCGAGCGCTTCACGGCTGATGTAATCTTTTTTCTCTTCAGCAAGTTTAATTGCTTCTTTAAGATCAGGTAATGAATCAAGTTCAAAGCTCATGTTAGCTTCGATCATTTCTTCAGAGTTTTCACCAATACGTAGTCGACCTAAATCTTGTAAATTTGGTAAACCTTCTAAAAACAAAATACGCTCAATTAAACGGTCGGCGTTTTTCATTTTTTGAATAGATACTTTGTAATCAGCTTTGTCTAATTTTGAAAAGCCAAAATCTTTAAACATACGAGCGTGTAAAAAGTATTGGTTGATACCCACTAATTCATTCGCTAATACTTTATTAAGTGCAGCAATGACGCTTTTATCGCCTTTCATACAATTAGCCTCTATTCGCCCATTTGAGATTGGTGGTAGTTTTGGCTACCAATTTTGTCGATTAGACCAAGCTGTTGTTCTAACCAGTACACATGATCTTCTTCTGTATCAAATAATAGCTTTTCAAGCACTTCGCGTGATTGATAGTCTTTTTCTTGTTCACAGATTGCAATTGCTTCTTTAACACAATCAACAACTTCTAATTCAAGTGTTAAATCGTTTTGCATCATGCTTTTAACGTCTGAACCAATTAATAAATCACGACGTTTAGTCATGTTTGGTACGCCTTCTAAGAATAGAATACGTTTAATTAACCAATCAGCGTGGTCTTTTTCTTCTTCCATTTCGTGGTTAAGACGCTCATACAGCTTATTTAGGCCCCAATCGTCATACATACGAGAATGAATAAAGTATTGATCTATAGCGGCTAATTCGTTTGCGAGTAGTTTGTTAAAACTATCGATGACTTTTTGGTTACCTTTCATAATGCTGTCCTCGAATTCCAAGTTGCGGTAATTGTAGTATATAAAAACAAGATTGCAAACTTTTTCCTTTGTAAATCAGTTGTTTACTATTGAGTGTGATTCTCGTTTAAGTTTGCGTTAATGGTTGATAAATGAACAATTTATCGTTTCTATTCTTAAATGAAAAAAGCCCTTACTAAGAAGGGCTTGTTGTTCTAATAAAAATTAATTTAGAAGCGATAAGTTGCACCAAGTGTTACTGTGGTACCTAAACCTTTAATGTTATAGCCACCGTAGGTGTATGACTGGGCGCGGGCAGGGTAGTAATCATTGTTAAATAGGTTTTCAACACCCATAAACGCTTGCCAGTTTTTACTAAAGTTATAACGGCCGCTTAGGTTGAATAGATTGTAACTGCTAATAGGGCCTTGATCGCCAACATAGTCACCGTCTGCATTTGGTTCAAAGCGTTTGCGTGAGCCCACATATAAATAACTCACCGTAAGTGATAATTCATCATTAGGCTGCCAGTTTAAGTTAGCTGTACCTTTTGGTGGGCTGATTTGGCGAGAACCTAAGTAAATATCGTCTTCGGTGTTTTTACCTTCAACATAGCTGTAAGTTGCAACCAGTTTTAGGGTTGGGTTAATTTTATAATCAACCAGTGTTTCGTAACCCCAAATCTCTTGCGGCGCACGTACTGGCTCATAAACACCCGTTGCTTCATTAAAGCTATTCGTGGTGCCAAATTCTGATGTGCTGCGGTAAGCTGCAAATTCAAAACGCAAGTCACCAAACTGTGAGGTAAAACCAACTTCATAGTTGTCGATGATTGATGCTTCTGTTTGAATTAGACCAATATCGTTTACTGTTGCAGAGCGTAATAAGCGGCCAATATCTGAAATATCAGACCCTTGCGAGTAATTGGCAAACGGGCTGAAGGCCTCAAGTAAATTGTATTTCACACCTACATTGTAAGTGGTTGCATCGTAATCAATGGTGTCACCTTTTACGCTAAGTGGTACTGAGCATTGTGTTGCTGAGCGGCACAGTTTTAAGGTTTCATAGTCCTCTACAGCAAGATCTATGCTTTCTTGGCGTACACCCGCTTTAATAACTAAATCATTATCGATTACCCACTTAGTTTGTAAAAAGCCAGCAAGGCTTTCCATATCCATTTCTGGTACCCAAAGACGGCCATCTACTAGCGGCTGAGACGTCACATCATTAAGTGCATCTAGGCCATAAATGAAAGTGGCTTCAACATTGTCAAAATCAACAAGGGTATTGAAGGTAGCGCGCGCACCTTTCTTTTCAGAGCGAATAATTGATTGGCCGCCTTCGTAGCCTTCGTCTGGGTTAGCTAAGTTTGTAGAAAAGAAAAACACATTCTCGATATCTTGCATGTAAAGGTCGAGAGTCATTTGAGTATTACTAAACAGGGCGTAGTCTGTGTATTTTAAGGTAATGTTTTCGTTACCATCTGGGCCTTGTGGTTTACCTTGCTTTTGCAGCTCTTTAGGTACATGAATGGCATAGGTTTTTTCGCCATCATTAAGATCCCCTACAACATCACCTAAATCGGTTTTTTGCTGAGAGCTAAAGTAGTTATAGCTAAATTGTAGCTGCTTCTCATCATCAAAATCATAACCCAGTTTGGTGAAGTAGTTTTCTGTTACTGCGTCAGATAAACCATATTGCAAGCCAAGAATATCACCTTCTGCGTCGCGTTGAACGCCATTTTCTTCGTAACTTGCGGTAAATAGATAACTGAGTTTATCTGCTCGACCATTGATCGCCGCAGAGACTCGCGCACCAGCGCTTTCTTCTAGTTTTACTGCACTAAAACGTGACGAAAGGCTGATTTCACCCTCTGGCGTACCATCACTTGTTGCTTGTTTTGTGATGTAGTTAATAATACCGCCCGATGCACCATTACCATAAACTGAAGTCGCACCTTTGATCACTTCGATACGAGCAATGGCACTTGGGTCGAGTGTTTTAACCCCTAAAGAGCCGTTTCTCAGTGGTGTAGATTGTGGCACACCATCAATCATCACAAGTGGTGCACGGCCACGTAAACTCTGACCTGTGTTACTCGAGCTACCCGTATCTGGTGCAAGGCCAGGTACCATTTGCGCCAATAAGCTTTGTAGTTCTGGATTAACTTTTAAATGCTCTTCAATTTGCTTTTGGCTAATAATCGTGACTGAAGCGGGTACTTCATCAATGCTTTCAAATACACGGCTGCCTGATACAACAACGTGTTCCATTTCTTCTGCGGTGAGTTTTTTATTAATGGCATCATCAGCAAAAGATTGGCTACTTAGTGCGAGTGCAATCAGAGTAAGTGAAGTTTTTAACATGTTTATCCTTGTTAAATCAGTATTAATTATTATGTGATTGTGCGGAAGTCTAAATGTAAAGAAGTGTAAAGGCAAGGCTAATGATAATTATTTGCAATAATAATTATGGCTTTTTAGTTACTCGCGATAAGAAGGGTACAAGTAAGTGCGGTTCTAGTTGATGCTAGTTTAAGTAACGTTTTAGGTCATCAGGAATAGGCATTGGTTTGAAAGGGCTAACATTGGTGCCGCCAGTGTTACCGAGTGGGACCCAAATACGCGAAAACACAATTGACGCAGCCATGCGAGCAAACTGACCAATTATTTCCTTGGCATTATGGTTTTTAAAACCAATTTTACACATCCACCAATGTGAGTAAGTATGCGCAATGATATAGCTTTGGCCAAGAATATGAGCCCGCTCTAAGTGATAAAAAGCGCTTGTGTAATCCGTCTTTGCATAACTAGTTTTAGCCAATATCATTTCAGTGTTAAAGGCATGTTTGAGCTCACTATTCATGGCGAATGTCATTTTCAGTAATGGTTGTTTATTTGTAATGCCGTTTGTACCAAAAGTAAACACCCGAAATCGTGAAAAATAACGGTGATAAAGCAAATAGTAACCATAGTAATTGCACAATAGGCCCTGCAAAATCACCAATATGAAACTTATATTTAAAGTTCCATGTTTGCGTGGTCCATGAGCTTTGGCTGGCATCATAGCTTGCAACAATATCTGCTGAATATGGGTTTGCCCATACCCAACTATAGGCATGGCTTTCACCCGGGTTCTCTATTCTAAAACCTATGTTATCAGTTGGTTTTTTCGGTAAATAAATTCTAAATAACTTACCCTCAGGAAATACAGTTTGTGCGTTATCAAACGCTTTTTGCACTTGAAAAGGCGTATCAGCTGAAGGGGAAATAACTGCTGGTGGTTTAGGTCTATCTTCAACTGTGCCTTGCATCACAAATTCTAATACGGCTTTGGTTTGTTCTTTCCAGTTAAATGCCATACCTGTGTAGGCAATTAAAATGAGTGGAATTAAAAAATACACACCTAGAACGGTATGTAGTTGATACATCAGCACTCTAAACTTTGCTTTACGCTTAATAGCCAAGCGCTTAATACGATTTTTTGGCTTTACCCAAATATAAAAGCCAAGCAGAATTTCAATAATAAGAATCAGCGCACACACCGATACCCAGTTTCTTAGCGGGCGATTTTTATCGCCATCTTCATAAAGCAGCCAGCGGTGCAAAGCCATGGTAAAGCCATAAATCGTACTGTAGTAATCGTACTCATGTAACACTTGACCGTTGTATGGATTAACACTGACATATTTGTTATTGGCCAACTGTAATTGCCAAGCAAGATCACTTCGCTGCTCAGGCATTAACAGGGTAACGGGTTGTTTTGTTGTAGCAGAAACGTGTTGGATGAGGTCATCGAAATCTAGTGCTGAAGGTGCTGGCGTTACTGTCCATTTATCGCTTTGAGTAAGGTATTGAATGTCTTTTGCGTAAATAAGCAACGCGCCGGTCAAGCTTAAACAAATTAAAAATAAACCGCTTACTAAGGCAAGCAAGAAATGCGTACGACGTAACCACAACTTCAACAAAGTTTGTTCCTTCAGTTTGCTGTTAAAACAAAACTGAATTGTAAATGATAACGCGATACATTTACACTAAAACTTGTTCTATGGTGCAGCTTTCAATAGCAAAGTTTTCATGTAAAAAGTGACGTATTTCATCGTTTTGAATGCTTTGCTTGGCACTAAACTTAAGCTCACAATGAATGTGATGGTCATCTATCTGCCATGTTTTAAGGTAATCAATATCAGTGATTGCAAATTGGGCTTTAAGTTCAGTGATAGCTTCTGGTAGCGCAAAACTATCGGGGGCTGCCTGCATTAAAATTTTACTGCTCGCTATTAGCAGCAAAATACCATGGTAAATGACGTATACCGAAATCAGCATGGTGGCAATTAAATCAACAACATACCATTGATAAAGAATAATTAAGGTACCCGCAATGATCACCACCACAGACGCTAATGCATCAGACACATTATGTATAAACGCAGCACGAATATTCATGCTGTCTTTCGCACCTGCTTTGTAAGTTAAAAGCGCGGTGAATAAGTCAACAACCAGTGCAAAACCTGCAACCCAAATGATGATCCAGCCGTCTATGGGCTCTGGGTTTAAATAGTTGGAGATGGCTTCAACAATTAGGTAACCACCAATCACAATTAAACTTAAACTGTTAAATAAGGTTGCTAAAATTTCAGCGCGTTTATAACCGTATTGATAACGATCATTGGCAGGTTTGGCACCTATTTTTCGGGCAATTATGGCAATGAATAACGATGAGGCATCACTTAAATTGTGCAGCGCATCAGCAATTAACGATAAGCTGCCAGAAACGAGTCCGCCAATCACCTGAGCGACGGTTAATAACACATTAATTACCACTGCCAGCATGAGTTGGCGGGTGCTTTGGTTATTTGTATCGTGATGGTGGTGGTGTCCGTGTCCCATAAAAATACCTAGTTATTGATTTGCTTTATTTTTATACCATGCGTGCTGTGGTATTGAAAAGTTTATAATGATTTGTTCGTGTACAGATTATAATTTTCTGTTCAAATGCTGATGGATTTGTTAATTTAACGCCGTTGTACCAATTTTTAGTTCTAATTTTAGGCTCAATGTGAAAGCTGCATTTTTTATTTTGATTAGCGTATTATTGCTCCAGCCACTGCTGGATAGCTTTGATGTGGCCGATCATAATGCTGCGTTTAATCACACCTCGGTACTACTATCTGAAGAAATTGATCTTGAAGCCCATTGCGCTATCAATGGCGATCATCAGCTACACCAATTAGAGCACACCGAACTTAGCAAACAGTTGTCTGATTCAGCCGAAAAAGGCCATTGTCATGTTTTTCACAGCCCTGTGTTTGTCGATTCGCTGCAATTGACCGAGCCTGCTGATACCTATTTTACTAAAATTGAATCTCTCGATTTAAACTTCACATCAGCAGATTTAGCGCCGTTACATCGCCCACCTATTTTAGATCTTACTTAATCCAAAACCCTTTTTAGATTTTATTTGGGCTTAGCCCATTTTAAGTAAGAGACGATATATGTTTTTAAGAAATTTTATGCGTTACGCATTACTTTGCGTATGCTTTATGTATGTGACAAATAATTCTGCGAAAGAAGCACATGAACATCAAGAAAATGAACAAGCTGAGCATGCTAATGAAGTCAATTTAACTGAGCAGCAACAGCAACTAGCTAATATCAAGGTTGAGCGCCTTGTACTGAAAAAACACAATCAAACCTTATATGCACCGGGCGAAATTAAAGCCAATGGTTATGCCAGTTATGTGGTGTCACCGCGCGTTGATTCAATCGTTGTAAAGCGCCATGCCTTGTTAGGGCAGCATGTAAATAAAGGTGACTCTTTAGTCACCTTATTTAGTGGCGAAGTTGCCAGCCAGCAAACTGAATTTAGATTGGCCGAAGCAGAGTTAAAACGGCTAACTAAAATGACACCAGGCACGGTGAGCAAAAAGCAAATCTTGACTGCCAAAGCCGAGTATGAAGTAGCTTATAGCCGCTTAGTTGCCTTTGGTTTATCAAAACAAGCCATAACTCAAACACTGACTATAAGCCCAGAAAAACTCGGCGAATATACCTTATTTGCACAAACATCCGGTGCTGTTTTAACCGATAACTTCGCCCAAGGCCAGCGAGTTGATTCGGGGATTGAGTTGATGCTGATTGCTGATGAATCAGCGCTTTGGGTTGCAGCTCAGCTTTCATCGAACCAAGACCGTATTATTAATAATGGCTCGACAGCGCTGTTAGAAGTAAACGGTAATCGCTATCTAGCAACAGTCATTCAAGAAGCACATACCATTGATGAACAAACACGCTCACGAACCGTTAGGCTCGAAGTAAAAAACACTCAGCATAGTTTGCATCCGGGCATGTTTGCCGATGTGTATTTTCAGTTTGAAACAGAGCAAGCGGTACTTGCTGTACCAGAAAATGCTTTAACTCGCAGCGCAGATGGTGACTGGCAATTATTTGTTGTTGATGACGATGGCGGCTTTGCTGCCCAAGAAGTAACCCTTGGCAGAAGTTTTGGTGATTATCGCGAAGTATTTGGTATTGAAGCCGGACTTGAGGTTGTCACCCAAGGTGCTTTTTTTATTGCATCACAGCTAGCTAAAGGCGGATTTGATCCGCATAACCACTAGAGGTGACGCATGTTTAATTTATTAATTGAAGCGGTGATAAAAAATCGTTTACTGGTGCTATTGGCCTTGCTTACAGCGATTGCTGTGAGTTTATTTATGATCCCAAAACTCAATTTAGATGCCTTTCCTGACGTGACGAATGTGCAAGTTGCAGTTAATACCGAAGCACCAGGGCTTGCGGCTGAAGAAGTTGAGCAGCTGATCACATACCCGATAGAAGCGGTTATGTATGCACTACCCGATGTAGAGCAAGTTCGTTCTATTTCTAAAACGGGATTATCGGGCGTCACTGTTGTGTTCAAAGAAGGTGTTGATATTTACTTTGCTAGGCAGCTGGTTTTTGAACGTTTGCAGTCTGCTAAAGAGTTGATCCCAGACGGTGTAGGTATGCCAACAATGGGCCCTAACACATCAGGGCTTGGACAAGTTTATCAGTATTTACTTGAAGCAAAGCCAGATGCAAACATAGATAGCATGGCACTACGTAGCTTAAATGATTGGGTGGTTAAATTACTTATATTACCTATTGATGGTGTTACCGATATTTTGTCATTTGGCGGTGAGGTCAAGCAGTATCAAGTAAACTTAAACCCCAATAAACTCCTAGCCTATGACTTAACACAGCAAGATGTTAGTGACGCACTAGATGCTAACAATAGCAATGTGGGTGGCTGGTATATGAACCGAGGCCAAGAGCAGCTGGTTATTCGTGGTACAGGTTGGTTTACCCCAGGCGAAAAAGGGCTTACTGAAATTGCGCAAACGCCTATCAAAACCATTGATGGTACGGTCGTTAAAGTGGCTGATGTTGCGAATGTTGAGCTTGGCAGTGAAATTCGCCAAGGCGCTGTCACCTTATCTAAACGCAATGATCAAGGGGAAATAGTCAATCGTGGTGAAGTGGTCACAGGTATCGTGCTTAAAAGAATGGGCGCTAATACCAAGCAAACGATTGATGGCATTAACGCGCGTGTCGAGATGATAAATCAAGCACTGCCAAATGGGGTTGAATTTAAAGCAATTTACGACCAAGCAGAGCTTATAAGCCAAGCGGTACAAACAGTTATTGATGCACTGCTTTTAGCTTTTATATTTATTATCATAGTATTAGCGCTATTTTTGTTGGATTTAAGAGCAACATTTTTGGTGTTATTGTCGATCCCTATTTCGATTGGTTTAGCACTGAGTGTAATGGCATGGCTTGGCTTATCGGCTAACTTAATGTCATTAGGGGGTATAGCTGTTGCCATCGGCATGCTGGTAGATGGCTCGGTTGTTATGGTAGAAAATGTATTTAGGCACTTAGGGATGAAGCACAATCAACATAAGCCACCCGCCGAGCTGGTTGCAATTGCTGCAAAAGAAGTCGCACGGCCTATCTTTTTTGCCTCTTTGATTATTCTAACGGTATTTTTACCACTGTTTAGCTTTGAAGGCGTTGAGGCTAAGTTATTTCAGCCAATGGCTGTGAGTATTATGCTTGCGATTATTAGCGCTGTAATTGTTGCCTTAGTTGTGGTGCCAGCACTGTGTGTTTATTTATTTGCTAAGGGCGTGACAGTAAAGCAAAGTATCTTACTAAAACCTATCGATATGCTTTATCAACGGGCTTTACAAAAAGCATTGCAGGCTAAACGCAGCGTTTTAGCTATTGCAGGGTTATTACTGATTGTAGCGGCTGTTATGCTACCAAGGCTAGGTACTGAGTTTGTGCCAGAACTTGAAGAAGGCACGATTAATCTACGTGTGACTCTTGCTCCATCTGCAAGTCTCGAAACAGCAATCTCAGTGGCTCCAAAGCTTGAAGCCATGTTGCTTAAATTTAACGAGGTGGAATATGCGCTGAGCCGAATCGGTCGGGCAGAAGTGGGGGGCGATCCTGAACCGGTTAACAACATAGAAATCTATTTAGGCTTAAAGCCACATGAGCAATGGGTTAACGCGAAAACGCGGGTCGAATTGCAACAGTTAATGGAAGCCAAGCTTGAGCAATTCCCTGGGCTTTTGTTTAACTTTTCACAACCCATAGCAACCCGAGTAGATGAGCTTTTATCGGGTGTAAAGGCTCAATTGGCCATTAAGTTGTTCGGAAGTGATTTGGCTGTTTTAAGTGAAAAAGGCCAACAAATTGAGCAGCTAGTTCAGCAAATACCTGGCGCTAAAGATGTCGCGATGGAGCAAATAGGCGGCGAAGCACAGCTTATAGTTAAACCCAACCGTTTGGCGTTATCGCGTTTTGGTTTATCGGTAGCTGATTTAATGGATGTAGTCCAGCACGGTATTGGTGGGCAATCAGCAGGGCAAATTATTAATGCCAATGAGCGCTATGATATTTATGTGCGTATAGCGCAAAGTTATCGCCAAAACCCAAATGTGATTGCTGATCTTCGACTGCGTACCCCCGCGGGTGCCATTGTTAGGGTAGGTGATGTAGCCGATGTACAGATTGAGTCTGGCGCTCCACAAGTTCGTCGCGATGATGTTCAAAGACGCATAGTCATTCAAGCGAATGTACAAGGGCGTGATATGGGCTCTGTGGTTGCGGATATTCGTACTGCGATTGCTGATAAAGTGGAGTTACCAAGTGGTTACAGCGTGGCGATTGGCGGCCAGTTCGAAAACCAACAACGGGCACAAAAGCGGCTAATGATAGTGGTGCCAGTGGCCTTATTACTGATTGCGTTATTGCTTTATTTTGCCTTTAGTAACTTATCGCAAGTGGTGCTTATTCTTGTTAATGTTCCTCTCGCTGTAATTGGTGGGGTGATTGCATTGTATGTCTCTGGGCAATACTTATCTGTACCTAGTTCTGTAGGGTTTATTACGCTGTTTGGTGTTGCTGTATTGAATGGTGTGGTGATGGTTGAAAGCATTAATCACCGAGTGGGTCACGGCGATAGCAAAGATAAAGCGGTATTTGAAGGAGCTGTTTCACGGCTCAGACCCGTACTAATGACTGCGCTTACTTCAATGCTTGGACTAATTCCAATGCTCCTAAGCACAGGTATAGGGGCTGAAATACAAAAGCCACTTGCAACGGTTATTGTTGGCGGCTTGGTCAGTGCAACATTCTTAACTTTATTTGTACTGCCGGTACTTTATAAGTCGATGAGTAAATAAAGCAAAATGGGGCTAACTTTTAGTTGCCCCTTTTTTAATGCCATGTATTTCTGTAAAGGGCGTTTACACCATACTAAAGCCCTTATAAACTGGGCTTTACAATAATGATGTAAAAAAGGAATACAGAGTGAGTAACGCAATTACAATTCGTCCGGCAGTCGCGAGTGATGCTGCAACAATCCTACATTTTATTACCGAACTTGCTATTTACGAAAAAGAACCCGACGCAGTTAAAACAGACGAGCAAGCTATTTTAAAAACGTTATTCAGTGAAGGTGCTACGGCTCATAGTGTTATTTGTTTAGAGGGCGACACGCCAATTGGTTTTGCAGTGTATTTTTATAATTACTCTACATGGCTTGGCAAAAATGGTTTGTATTTAGAAGATCTTTACGTCAGTGCTGATAGCCGTGGTAAAGGTGCTGGTAAGCAAATTATGCAATATCTAGCTAAGCAAGCACTTGAGAAAGACTGTGGTCGTTTTGAGTGGGTGGTACTTGATTGGAATAAACCAGCCATTGATTTTTACGACAGCATTGGTGCTAAACCACAAAACGAATGGATTATTTACCGCCTGACAGGCCAAGAGCTTATCGACTTTGCGCATCAATAAGTAATGTTGATATAGCTCAAAATTGACAAACACCAATATAAATAAAAATCATTTGCATTTAAGATTTTCTGTGTGTAGTTTAAATACACATACAAAGATTGGTATAAGTGCAGGTGATTTTTATGACTCAAACAACACGCCACACACCTTTAACTGCAAACGCCATTGATGATGCGCTTGCCCCTTGGCAAAGTGCAATTTATCAAGGCAACTTAGCATTTGAATCTGGCGAGCTTATTACTGCACGTGATCATTACACGGTTGCAAGCAGCTGCGCCGAAACACTTCTTGCGCAATTTTCTAATATCCCAGTCAATCAGTCGGTAACACGCTCGCTAGAACATTGTATTGCAGCATTTGTTGTTGCTACTTTGAATCTAGCTGACACCTTTAAAGTAATGCAAAAACCCGATAAAGCCTGTACGTGGCTTTGCCATGCTCATCAACGATTAAGTGTGCTTTTGAATCACCCAGAGCAACAGGTTCGCACCTTGGTGCTGCACCATCATCATAAAACCTATTATGAACTGGTTAAGTTTGCCAGCATGGCATCGGCATTTCCGACACTCATTAACCGTATTAATCAGCTATTAGCTGACCATCCCCACAAAACGCAGTTATTACATTAACGATAAGGAATCAGTATGCCTTTTACATTACCCGATTTAGCGTATGACTATGATGCACTTGAACCGCACATTGATGCGAAAACCATGGAAATTCATCACACCTTGCATCATCAAACCTATATCAATAAAGCAAATGCTGCACTAGAGGGCAGTCATTACTCTGAGCAAGATGCTGAAACATTATTACGCACTATTTCATCAATGCCTGAGTCATTACAAAAAGCAGTGCAAGAGCATGTGGGTGGCCATCATAATCACTCATTATTTTGGCAAGTTATGTCACCTAATGGCGGCGGTATGCCAAGTGCAGAGTTAAATGCAGCCATTGTTGATACATTTGGTAGCTTTGATGAGTTTAAAGAGCAATTTACTAATGCAGCGGTAAGCCGCTTTGGCAGTGGCTGGGCGTGGTTATGTGTTGATGATAATAACCAGTTGGTTGTTGAAAGTAGCCTTAATCAAGATAGCCCACTAATGCAAAATCACACGCCTATTTTAGGGCTTGATGTGTGGGAGCATGCATATTACTTGAAGTATCAAAATCGTCGTCCTGAATATATTGCGGCATTTTACGAAGTGATCAATTGGCCGGAAGTTGAGCGCCGATATTTAGCCGCAATTAAAAATAGTTAAGGTCCGAAACTGGCTAGTCAAAAAATAATATTCAGTTAAGCTAACGGTATTAGCGTGTAACGAGAATAATTATGACTAGCCAACAATGGCAAACTGCAAGACAAAGCCGCGACCCACGCTTTGATGGGGTGTTCTTTGTTGCTGTAAAAAGCACCGGCATTTATTGCAGACCCATTTGCCCCGCACCAACGGCACAAGAAAAGAACGTTGAGTATTATCAATATGCGCACTTGGCTGCGCAAGATGGTTTTCGACCCTGCATTCGCTGTCGCCCAGACAGTGCCCCGAATAGCCCAGCTTGGTTAGGTACTAAAACCACCGCATTACGTGCCAAACAACTAATTGATAAAGGCGAGGCTTACGACTGTGAGGTTTTAGCAGAGAGGCTAGGGGTGTCGAGCCGCTATTTACGCCGTTTGTTTAACCAACATTTTGGACTGTCGATCACCCAATATCGATTATTTAACCAATGCAATTTTGCCAAGCAGCTATTACAACAAACTGATTTGTCGGTAGCTGATATCGCATTTGCGGCAGGCTTTAATAGTATTCGTCGTTTTAATGATGCTTTTTTAAAGCAGTTAAATATCGCCCCGTCAAAGTTACGCAAGTCAGATAAAAAACCAGCATCAACATTAACTTTAACACTAGCATTTAGGCCGCCTTATAACTGGCAAGCACTCCATGACTTTTTACAGCGCCGCTTAATTAGTGGTCTAGAATGGCTAAGCGCAACGAGCTATGGTCGCACTTTTAAAGATAAACATTGCCAAGGGCAATTTACCGCACATTTTGTTGAGCATAAAAACCATTTTAAAGTGGTTATTGATATCGATAACACCCGCTATTTACAGCAAGTGATCCATAACATTCGTCGTGTGCTTGATTTAGATGCCGACACGCACACTATTGAACAGCATTTAAATGCAGAGCTAAAAGGCGCAATGCCGCTTTGTGTTGGACTTCGTTTGCCGGGAATTTGGTCTGAGTATGAAGCAGGTATTCGTGCGGTACTTGGTCAGCAGGTAAGTGTTACAGCGGCTCATAACCTAGTAACACAGCTTGTAAATGAGTTTAATCAGCAAAGTAATAACCACTATTTTCCAAGCCCTGAATGGGTTGCCAATTCTGAACTCGACTTTTTTAAAATGCCACAATCACGCAAAGATGCGCTACGGCGTTTAAGTGCTTATTGTCAGAAAAACCCAGATAATCAAGAGCTTGATAATTGGTTAGAGCTCAAAGGCATTGGCCCATGGACAGTTAATTACGCCAAACTACGCGGTCAAAGCCACCCCGATATTTTATTGGCGGGCGACTTAGGGGTTAAAAAAGCCCTCGCTGGTATAAGCGAATTTAATAGCGAGCACTGCGCGCCATTTCGCTCTTATTTAACTTTTCAACTATGGCAACAATTATGAGTATGCAACAAGTTATTATGCCAAGCCCGATTGGCGATATTACCATTCAAAGTACGTCAAAAGGCATCAGTTACGTTGGCTTTTACCCGGTGGTTGCAATGCAAACTGAGGCTGTTGATGAGCACACCCTTACACCCATTTTAATATGTATAAGTGAGCTTAATGAATACTTTAACGGCGAGCGTACGCGTTTTACTGTTCCGCTAGATACCCAAGGTACCCAGTTTCAAAAGCAAGTATGGCGTGCACTGATTGATGTTGAGTTTGGACAAAGCAGAAGTTACCAAGATATTGCAATTGCCATTAATAACCCAAAATCGGTGCGTGCAGTGGGCGCTGCAAATGGTAAAAATCCCATTAGCATCATTGTGCCGTGCCATCGAATTATTGGCGCAAACGGTAAACTCACAGGCTATGCAGGTGGCCTTGAAAGAAAAGAGTGGTTACTTAAACACGAAGGCTTGTTATAAAACAGCAATTTTACTGGGACAAGGTTTCAAGTAATAAGAGTAAGGTAATAGATGATGTTGCCGCGCGATTAGGGTAGCATATTGCGACTTTAAAATTTGGGCAACATCATGGCACAGCTGTACTTTTATTATTCTGCAATGAATGCAGGCAAATCTACCACACTTTTACAATCTGCATTTAACTACCGCGAGCGTGGTATGGAACCGGTTATTTTAACTGCGGCTATTGATGATAGAGCAGGTGTTGGCAAGGTGTCTTCACGAATTGGTTTACAAGCTGATGCCCATATTTTTGATGCTGATATCGATGTATTTGAATTGATCAAATCATTAAACGCAGAGCAAAAGCGCCATTGTATTTTAGTTGATGAGTGCCAGTTCTTATCAAAAGAGCAAGTAATGCAATTAACAGATGTGGTTGATGAGCTTGGTATTCCGGTGCTGTGTTATGGCTTACGTAACGACTTTAGGGGTGAGTTATTTAGTGGCTCACAATATCTACTTGCCTGGGCTGACAAACTTATTGAGTTAAAAACGGTGTGCCATTGCGGTCGCAAAGCTAATCATGTATTGCGTACTGATGAGCATGGCAAAGCTATTGCAGACGGTAATCAGGTAGAAATTGGCGGCAACGACCGATATGTATCGGTGTGCCGCAAACATTATAAAGAAGCGTTAAATCTCGGCCGCTAATGCCGAGATAAAGCTATCAATATCTTGCTTAGTGACGCCTAAATGGGTCACTAAGCGCAGTGGTTTACCCGGTGAAAACAGCATGTTTTGCTCTTTTAGCGCATGCGCCACTGCTTTTAAATCGATATGTTCGGCAACATTTGCGTAAACAATGTTGGTATCAATTTGAAAAGTTGACGTATCAAAACCAGTTAGCGTGTTTAACTGCTCTGCCAAATACGCTGCGTTATCGTGATCCTCAGCAAGCCTTGTTACGTGATGCTCAAGTGCATACTGGCCTGCAGCTGCCAGCATACCCGCTTGGCGCATACCACCGCCGAGCACTTTACGCCAGCGGCGCGCTTTATCAATCAGTGCTTTGCTACCTAATAATAGTGAGCCAACCGGCGCACCGAGTCCTTTTGATAAGCAAATAGACACTGAATCAAAATACTGAGTGATTTCAGTGATATCAACGCCTAACTTAACCGCAGCGTTATACACGCGGGCACCGTCTAAGTGCAGAGCAAGGTTATGTTTATCAACACACTCTCTGGCTTGTTTAAGATAACTTAGCGGGAGAACTTTGCCGCCAATGGTGTTTTCTAAGCTAAGTAGTTTGGTTTTAGCAAAGTGAAAGTCATCAGCTTTAATTGCAGCCACAACTTTGTTTAAATCTATGCTGCCATCACTATTATTTTCAATTGGTTGCGGCTGAATAGACCCCAATACAGCAGCACCGCCACCCTCAAATTTATAGTTATGTGCTTGTTGACCACAAATGTATTCGTCGCCACGCTCACAATGTGCCATTAATGCCAGTAAGTTTGCTTGCGTGCCTGAGCTGCAATAAAGGGCGCTCTCAAAGCCATGGCGCTCAACAGCAAATTGTTCAAGCTGATTAACGCTTGGGTCGTCACCATAAACATCGTCGCCTACTTGGGCGTCATTCATTACCGCGCGCATAGCTGCTGTTGGTTTTGTAACTGTGTCTGAACGAAAGTCGATCATTTTATTATCCTTATACTAGTTCGTTAAGAATGGCTTTGCGGTCGGCTTGGTCAAAATAGCTCCAAGCAATAAAGCGGCTTATTTTTTGGCCTTGTGCCATTTTTATAACTTTTACCTCTTTCACATCAAGTGTGCTAAGTAACTTTTTTAAATGCGGTAAAGTGTCAGACTTAGAAACAAGCGATGTAAACCAAATACATTGCTCTGCAAACTCTTGGCTCTCAATGCACATTTTACTGATAAATTCGCGCTCACCGCCTTCACACCAAAGCTCGTTTTGGCGGCCACCAAAATTAAGCGATTTTTGTGGTGCTTTGTTTAGGTTTTTCCATTTGCGCTCAGTACCTGCTTTGGCTTGTTGCTCGCTGGCATGAAACGGTGGGTTGCATAAAGTTAGGTGAAAGACATCTTTATTCGATATCACGCCCGTAAACATTTTATCGGCGTTGTTTTGCTGCTTAACATTAATTTTAAGGCGGTTGAATTGCACGATTTGTTTGGCAATTTTAACAGACAAAGCATCAATATCTGAGCCCGTGAAGTGCCAGCCATATTCGTGATTACCCGTAAGCGGGTAAATCACATTTGCACCCGTGCCTACATCAAGCACTTTTACTTGCTTACCCGTAGGAATATGACCTTGGTTATCGCTTGCTAATAAATCGGCCAAGTGATGAATGTAATCCACTCTGCCAGGAACAGGAGGGCAAAGGTAGTTGTCGGGCAAATCCCAAAAATCGATTTTATAATGGCTTTTTAATAACGCTTGGTTGAGGGTTTTAACCGCTAATGCATTGGTGAAATCAATGGTATCAGTGCCCGCTGGCGTTTGCGTTATATAAGGTGTTAGGGCAGGAGTATCTTTACATAGCAAAGTAAAGTCGTAGCCATTTAAGTGGCGATTTCGCGGATGCATTAAGGAAAACCTATCTGTTAGCCATATCAAAGGCTGATTGTACCAAATAAATCTTTGCTCTGAGTTAGTTTGCGGTGGATATTTTTGCTTAGTCTCATTAAAAACATGATATGCAAAAATCATTTTTAACTTGAAATACTTAGAAAAAATAATTAAAAATGCAGATGAAGCACTTTATCTTGTTAAAGACAATCGAAGGAATCGAGCTTCTGTGTATTTTAATTGAATATTAAAAACAACGAGGAAGCTTATAAAAAATGACTAATAGTATCTTTCTTTGTCCTTTTACCTTTACGTCTCAAGCAACTGGTAATGTGAGCCTCTATGCCCCATCAAAAGAGCAATATCGTTGTGTTTTAAGTAGTCTGTTTTCAAAGGAATGTTTATGTCTAAATTTAAAAAAATAGTGATAGCTGTAGTAATTTTGCTAAGCCTTGGCGCAATTGCTAAACAATACAATGAGCGCAATCACACTGAAATGGCAATTAAAGCGTGTGGCAATAAAGACAACATTGCCAAAGTTGACTCTAAAGGTTTTGAGTGTAAAGAATAATTGAGGTAAGTGACAGCTGATTAATATTATAAATACGAAACAGCAGCCGCTGCGTTAAATAATGCTTTTTGAGTAAGACGTTAGTTTAAACTATGAAGGAAGCAGAAAAGAAAATAGTACAAGTAATTGAGCAATAAGGGTGTTATGTAACATAAAGTTTAGATCGCGCGGTACTATTTTGTCTGATTTTAAAAAGCGGACAGATGAAAAAGCTAACTTGTTTCTGCCCCAAGACGTGTTTGGCGAATTTCTCAAAAAGCGGGCTTCGAACGTCCGCAATTGCTTTTCTATTTTGTCAAAATATATTGCTTGCATAGTCAGAAAAACGACCCAATCGCTCGTTTTTATCCTGAGGTAAAAGCGAGAACTCCTAAATTTTAATAACACTAGTAATTAGTTAACAAGTTTGTTAGAAATAATCTAATAAGAAAAACGAGCTACGCTGTGGTAGAAAAACGCGCGATTAGCTCGCTATAAACATGTTATATGCCAAAAGGGTTCGGATGTTAACTTTAGAAAAAGACGAAAAAGCTGAACAAGTTTTCATTCATGCATCACCAGAAAAGCTTCGCTGGTTAGCATCTCGATTAGAGGCTATTGCAGCGCAAGCCGAAAAGCCTGGAAATGCACATGATCATCTAATGACAGAAGATTGGGGAGGTCATGAGTTAACCAATGAGTTAATTGGTAACCCCGAGTCTCGAGAGATTATTAATCACCTTGTTATTTACGGCCATAAAATAGAGACAACAGGCATATAACAAAGCAAATTAAAAAGGGCGGACAAAAATCAGTTGGCTTTGTTCGTTCCTCACAAGTTTAGCCAACTAATTTTTGCCGTTTATTTGCGGCGTTATATGCCATGAAACTATTTGCGTTAATTTTGAGTATTCTATCATTTTCAACTTTTGCCGAGGTTAACTTAGTAAAAGTTGATAAGTCAGAAAATAAAATGTATTTACTGGATAATGGTAAAGTAATAAAAGAATATCGTGTTGCTTTTGGTGGTGCACCCAAAGGTCACAAGGAACAAGAAGGTGATCAGAAAACTCCCGAAGGTGTTTATACATTAGACTATAAAAAAGAAGATTCTTCTTTTTACCGAGCAATGCACATCAATTATCCCAATGAAGCTGATTTAGATAATGCTAAAAGAAAAGGTGTTTCTGCTGGAGGTTTTATCATGGTGCATGGGCAAAGGAATTGGTTGGGTTGGTTGTCTGGAATTACTCAAAATTTCAATTGGACAAATGGTTGTATTGCTTTAACAAATTCAGAAATGGACGAATTCATGGATTTGGTTAAAGTAGGCACAAAAATCCAAATAGAGTGGTAATTGGCATATAACAAGGCAATTATGATGGGACGCATAAAGCTTGGCTTGCGTCACTTCGTTCCTAATTTTAGCCAAGCTTTTTGCGCCCCATATTGCGGCGTTAGGTGTTACAAGTTGAAGTCCGAGATAGACGAAATCCCGTTTTATTATTTATTCTTAGATTCTGTTGAATCACATGATGGACAATTGACTATAACTTTAAGTCAAGCTGCGCTTTCGACTCAAAAAGAAGATTTGGAGATCGTTGAAGGAAGTAAAATCTCAAACCTCAGAGCTATTGAAGTTCAAGATGAATCTCTCGGCTATTTTATCCAATTTGACGATGCACTTTATTATCAAGTCATAGGCGAAAGCGCTAATGATTTTAGCAAAGATGAAATCGCTGAAAACGGTAATATTATTACTTTTAAAAACTCTTCTTTACTTAATTATCTAAAAGAAAGTACATTTTTGTTTAACGTTACACCACAAGATGATCAAATCGTTCATTATTGTGTCCAAACTGCAGATGATTGGATTCATGTACTTTCTAGAGAAAAACCAACTATCGTGCATCGTAACACCTAAAAAGCCATTGCAGTGCGGGACTTTTTACAGTTGGCTTCCCTCACTACGTTCGTTATTTTAGCCAACTATAAAAAGCCCCTGAATGGGGCGTTAGGTGTTGCGTATGGATACGTCAGTAAGTTTTAAGTCCAATATGTTCAAACCCTTTTTACCAGATGACTCTCAGGTTAACCCTGAGGTTTATGGGGCAGAACTGGCTTTTTGGATTAGTAAGAAATTAGCTCAAAAAGGTATCGTTACTTCTTACCCTGAGAATGAAGATTGGGGCTGGTATGTGGAACACTTTTTGGGTGACAACGAATATAGATTATGTTGTGGCAACGTAGATGGTTCGCAGACAGAGTGGCAATGCTTTCTTGAGCCATATGCCAAAGGTTTTTTCGGTAGAAATAAGGCACCTCTTGAATTAGCTAAGCCTTTAATAGATGCAGTTCGACAAATTCTAGAAGAAACCGATGACATCACTGATATTAAGTGGTCTAGCGTAGGTAACACCTAACAAGCCAATGCAGGCAGGGACTTTTAACCGTTGGCTCGGTTCCGCTTCGCTTCACATTTTAGCCAACATTTAAAAGCCCCTGATTGGGGCGTTAGATGATTATAACGAATATGGAAGCCATTAATGGAAGCTGTAAAAGATATACATGAAGATGATCTAGAAAAAAATGATAATACTTTAGAAGTACCCGTGAAAAAGAAAGATGATGATACCGTCGCAGGTATTGTAGCTTTAGTAATTATGGGGTTATTAATTTACTGGGCATGGAGTTGGGCGTTCGGTGATGACCAACTCTATAAAACTAAATCTCAGGTTCAAGCCGACATTTCAACGATGGTTGGGAATGGTGCTAACTTGGATTCTTTAAAACACTATTTTTCAACAACTTTCGATCAAGAATGGGGGCTATTTTATCGGTGGAATAATGAAAAGTCAGATCATTACCGAGAAGATGTATCTTTATTGACAGTGTTAAAAGATATTAAAAATCAGGGCTATTTAAAAGGTTCAACAGATTCCAATAACATGAATAATATTTCGGCATTAATAGCGGAGTACCAGCAAAGAAACCCTTTTGATGGCTTAGAGATAAATCAAAAGGATCTATTTGATAACATTAGAGTCAAACTTGATGAAAATTATCTTGTTGTATCAAACGATCTGAATAAGCTTTCTGATGAATTATCTCAAAAAAATAAGCTTGTTACGCAATACCTTTCAGATTCACAGACAAGCTTATATATCTCTATTGCATCTTTAGCTTTTGGTGTTGTTTTCCCAGTTGTTAGCTTGTTATTTAGCCGAAGAAAATCATCTAACAAGTTGCTTAAACGGAACTAAAACAGTTGGTTATCGCTACGCGATTTTAACCAACCATTTTAGTCCGCTTAGCAAGGCGTTATAGCGCAATGGAGAAAAGGAGTGTGCGTTGATTATTGATTTCCCAACAAAAGACGATTTTTTCAATGCAGCTACGGATTATTTAAATTCCTCTAGGGATTCAGTTGTCGAACTCATTAGTGAGTTTGAAAAAATAGTCGACCTAATTGATGATTCAAAACATTCAGTTGAGAGTGAGAGATATTGGGGATCAGCCAAACAAACACTAATTAGTGCTACAGCTCTCGTGCAATAGGCTGTGGAATTCTATATAAAAGGCAGAATAGCTAATGTTTCTCCATATTTGCTAATTTCTGGTAGCCCTCAATCTTGGCCAAAAGGTTGCAGTAAAAAGGATGTTGAGTTTTCACTGTTTAGAACTCTTTATGCACAAGACTTGCTAAAAGTACATGATACCGTCTGTGGAACAAGATTTACTGATCAATTTGTACAGTGGTATGAAAAACTTCGAGTTATTAGAAATAAGGTCATGCATACGGTAGACAAATCGTTAACTGTAAAGCCTGTGGAAGTTATTGAATTTATATTATTTGCTTATCATTATTTTTTTGATACAGGTAGTTGGTTTGAATCTAGAAAGCAGTATCTCGACAAAACTCCTGTAAATTCAGTCCAAATGTTTGAAGAAGATAATACTTAATCATATACCTTAAACGCATTACTAAACGAATTTAGAACTGTTATGGAAGTATTAACACCAGCAAAAGTTAAGCTTTACTTTAACTACAATAAAAAGAAAAGATCATTTCATTGCCCAAGTTGCTACCAAGTCGTTTCGCAAATGGACTTCTGGGATCACGAATTTATTCATGATTGTGCAAAGACATATCAATTAACCGAATCCGAGGGTTTGTATGAATGCTGCATTTGCAATTACAATGGAACTCTTTTAAGCAAAATGTGTGAAGAAGAGTGTTGTGAAGAAAGGCTGATTGATAGTAAATCAGGTCTTTGCCTATCATGCTTTTGTGAAAACGCGCTATAACAAGTGACTTCAAAGGACTCAAAACGTTTGGCTTGCGCTACCCCGACCTAATTTGAGCCAGATATTTTATTGCCGCTTAGCAAAGCGTTACTAAATAAATACTCTAACACGCTTTTGTCTAGATATTTATCATGCTCAACGTCTGTTCACACTCAATGATAAACTTAAGACCACGAATGGCAAAAGGCTGTCTCCTCCGCATATGTTAATTACGTAGCATTATAATCACCAAACAAACTTCTTCAGCACTTTTTCATAGCCTTTTTATTAGCGCTCATTTAGCCAAAGGCTTCTGCAAGTCGAACTTCTCATATCAATGAATAATGGCTCTGCATTGGTGTTACTATTTAATCAAAATCTCATCGTGCCTGAGATTCTCATTTTGAGTGGCACTCGCCAACTTCACACTTGCTTTGCTGAATAGACTGGCGTAACTTAATACTGGTACGATGAGTCTATAAGAATAAAAAGGTCAAACGTGACGATTAAACAAGAATCGGTGTTTATTAAACTCGCCGAAAGCCAAACTCTACATTTACGTCGTATCAGTAAGACTGATGCGAAAGGCCCTGCGGTGTTTTTTATGCATGGAGCTGTTGAAAATGGCAAAATCTTTTACACCCACAGCAATAAAGGCTTGGCGCCATTTTTAGCTGAGCATGGTTATGTATGCTATGTAGCTGATTTGCGCGGTCGTGGTGAGAGTAAGCCTGCGATTTCAAAGCATGCAAAGTATGGTCAGACCGAGGCCATTTTAGAAGATATTCCTGCATTTCTAGATAAAATTAAACAGCTTGAAGGCGAGCCTGCTCGTTATTGGGTTGCTCACTCATGGGGCGGGGTGTTGATGAACAGTGTGTTTGCCCGTTTTCCTGAATTGATTGATGATGTGAAAGCCTGCGGCTATTTTGGTTCTAAACGGTCTTTGTATAACCATCATCCAAGCAAGTATATTCAAGGTAATTTGATTTGGTATGGCTTGGCGCCATTAGTTGCCCGTAAGCATGGTTTTGTGCCGGCTAAAAAACTGAAATGGGGCAGTGATGATGAAACCCGTAAATCGCATTACCAAAGCATGCAATGGGCTAAACGTAAACCTTGGGTCGACACCGATGATGGCTTTGATTACGCCAAAGCATTAGCCGATAAAGCGCTACCACCTATCATGCACGTTGCGGGTATCAAAGATAAAGCACTATGTCAGCCAATTGATATTGCAAAGTTTATGGAAGAGTCGGGCACAGGCAAGCAAACCATGACCATTTATGGCCGTAAATTTGGCCATAAGGTCGATTATGATCACATTAATATGCTTACTCACCCACAGGCGCGTTTTGATCAGTTTGTTGATCTGCTGAACTGGTTTGAGGCTCATTCATAAGCGTGTGCATAGCGCTCTCGTAGCGTTTATATTTATCAATTGCTTTGTCGTTAAGCGGCTGTCTTACAGCCGTTTTACTGAGCGTTGCCACTGGTTTTTTCGATTTATAAAAAGTTAAAAATTGCTTGTTATACTCAATGTTTAAGAATTTACACAATGCTGTTAATGTTTGTTCGCTTTCACTCACTAGTTCCTCATAGCTTAAATCAAAAATAGCTTCTGGCATTACGTTGTGCCAATGTGCCATTAACTGCTGATATAAATCATAGTATTGTTTAAACTCGGGTAGAGAACAAAAGTAGGGCTCATTTTCTGCGAAGTAGTTGCTAAACACCGACCAAGCAATGGCATTGTAATCCCGTTGCATATTGATGAATTTAGCGTTTGGAAACAATAAATAAATTAGCCCAAGTGATTGATAGTTTGAAGGTAGTTTATTGATCATAAAGGGGCGCACCACTGGTGCTTGCTTTAAGCGTTCAATATAAATATTCCGGGCTGTGTTGATAAGCCCTTGATCTAATTCAGCTAAGCAATCAGGGTAGGGGCGCTGAGTTTTTTGTTCAATATAAGCAACAACCTGATTACTGATACTGGCATCTTCTCCGAGGCTCGCAAAGTCACTATGACTTGTTAGCATTTGCTCTATGAGTGTAGAGCCGCTGCGTGGCATACCAATTATGAATATTGGTGTAACTGTCCCTTTAAAAGTTTTATCGCGTGAGGCAATTAATTGGGCGTGACTTTGTTCAATAACACGTTGATAAAATGGAACTAGCTCAGCGGTTTTAAATTGCGTCAATTTAGACTGAAACTTATTTGCAAGCTTGTAATAATCAAACGCCTGTTGTGTATCACCAAGTACATCGTAACTCTTGCCGAGGGCGTAGTAACAGACCATTTTTAAGCGGACGTTATCGGTTAACGTTAAGAAGTGGTGGAGTTCGTTTATGTAGTTTTGTTCGTTGTTAAACCGAGCAAACTGTACCAACTCAAATAAAATATAAGCTTTTACAGGGTAGTTACCCATAGTTAGCGCATGTTTTAAGATGTTATAGGCTTTATCGAGTTCGCCATAAGTCAAATAGTGTTGGGCTAAGTAATAATGTGGTTCAGGGTTATGGCTGGCAATTGATTTTGCGTATTCAAGTACAGTCACTGCATCTTGCGGTGAGTGAACGCCATTAAAAGCATCCGCTAAGGCATGCAGTGGCTCGAGCATGTGCGGTAGTCGCTCGCAAGCTCGCTGTAATAGATATACTGCCGCATCATAGCGTTCTAGGCGCAGAGCGATTCGCCCTAAACCAAATAATGCTTCGCCATTTTCGGGTTCAGCATCAAGAATCGTTTTAAAATGAAACTCTGCTTCTTTTAGTTTGTTTTCAGCAAGTAGTTGATTCGCTTTTTCTAACAGCATAATGATGGGGCGATGTTTATTATTTTTATTTACTATAAAACGAAAAAGGCGAAATGTCTTTCGCCTTGATTAACTATAAATATCCAGAAAAGTCTGGGGTATAGACTCTCTAGGTTGATCTCTCAACCTAGAAAGTACCTCTATTTAGAAAGTATATGTAGCTTTCACGTAATAGAAGCCACCGTTAATACCATATGGTGAAGTCTCGTAGTATTTACCACCCCAGTTGTTATTAGGGATGCCAGTACGGTCGAAGAAATCAAGCTTTTCTGCTTCTTGGTCGAATAAGTTTGTCGCACCAACTGACAAGCTAATTTCTTCAGTTAGGAAGTAAGTAACTTCTGCATCAATTGTTACTGCTGCATCAGCTGTTTTAGCTGTTGCATCGTAATCTACGTGAACGCCTTGGTATTCGCCATAGTAGTTAACACGTGTAAATGCAGAGAAGTTCTCCCACTGTTGTGCCCAGCTAAGCGTTGCACGGTGATTTGGTAAGTCATTTTCTAAACGGCTTACTTTAAATTCACCTGTAATTGGGCTCGACTTAGTTACTTCAGTGTCGTTCCAGTTATACGCTAAGCTGAATGTTGAACTACCACCTAATAATTCAGTTGAATAGTTTGCAACAGCGTCAACACCTTGTGTTGTTGTATCAAAGTCATTTGTGAAGAAGCTTACTTGCGCTAAGTTTTGTACATTTGGTACACCAGCCGCTTCAAGCGTGTCTTTGTCTGCTTGGCTTAACTCAATTTTGTCTGATTGACTGATACGATCATCAACTTGGATGTTGTAGTAATCAATAGTGAAGAATAAGTCGCCAATTGTCCATACAGCACCAAAAGTGTAGCTTTGCGATTCTTCAGGTTGAAGTTCTGTACCACCTAATTGCACAGCAATTGGGTTTGTTGGTGGTAATAGTGCTGAGTCAACTAGAACACCGCTGCTTAAGTTAGTTTGTACGTTACTTACGTTAGCTTGACCAACTGTAGGAGCACGGAAACCAGTACTGATTGAACCACGAATATTCAGGTCTTCAGTTAAGTGGTATTGAGCAGTTAACTTATAGTTAGTTGTTGAACCGAATGTATCGTAATCTTCATAACGTAGCGCTAAGCCCATTAGGAAGTCGTCAGTGAATGGTGCTTCAACATCAACGTACGCCGCATAGTTACGACGTGTATATTCGCCTGCATCAGATGGTTTGAAACCAGGGAAACCATTTGAACCGATACCAAAACCTTGCTCTGTTAGAGGGCCCGCAGTAAATGAAGCTACGTCGCCAGATACAACTGTAAACGTTTCTTCGTGCCATTCAAGACCACCCGCAACGTTAACGTCATACGCTAAACCAAAGTCAAAACCCTTTGATAAATCAGCGTTAAAGTTTTTCTCTAATTGTGAGTACTTACCAGGGCTAAAGTCACGCGGGCTGTCTGGGCCTAATGACGCATTGATTGTGTCATAAATGAAATAGCGTGATTCGTTGTAACCTACTGTACCGCTTAAGTCATAGTATGCACCTTCAAGGAAACCAGATGTGATTTCACCTTTGGTACCAATTGTTAGTGCAGTATCTGTTATGTTACCACCGAAGTTAGGTGTAAAACCGCCCGGAAGCATTTCGTTAAACGCAAAACAATCTGGGTTGTTAGCAACTAGATCGATGTATCTTTGGTTATCTAAAACGTTATCATCAATCATGATATCGGTAGGACAGTTACCGCTCATATCGCCAGTTAAATCACCAACAAGTAGTGTTTCACCGCCATCATTTGAATAAACACCCGGACGAGTATGTGGGTTACGATAGTAGAAACCACCACGCACATCACGCTCAGAGTAGTTACCAAACATATAGAATTGCGCTGTGTTGCTTATATCTAAACCGATGTTACCGAAGATAGAGATATCGTCATCAACCTCAGGTGCACCCCAAACTTGCGCAAGAGAAGATACTTCTGGTACACCCGCTGCGTTAAGTGCAGCAGCATCTGGGCGTTGAACTGAACGGCTTGTCGCGTCAGCTGTTTTATATTGGAAGCTTAAGTTAGCAAAGCCGCTATCGGTAAATGGTAAGCCCACGTTACCTGAAATTTGCGTTGTATCGCCATCGCCTTCATAGTATTCGCCTTGACGAATTTCGAAAGAGCCACCTTCAGAGGCATCTTTTAATACAAAGTTCATTACACCGGCGATTGCATCAGAACCGTATTGAGCTGCTGCACCATCACGAAGTACTTCAACTTGCTTTAAGGCAATGCTTGGAATAACTGAGATATCGGCACCCTGAGCACCATCATTGATACCACCACCTAAGAAAGCGATTACTGATGCACGGTGACGGCGTTTACCGTTAACAAGCACAAGTGTACTGTCAGAAGGAAGACCACGTAAGTTTGCTGGACGAACAAGTGATGCAGCATCACTGATTGGGTTTTGGTGAACGTTAAAAGATGGTACAGAGCCTTTTAGTAGCTCAAGCATATCGGTGTTACCACCTTTGTCTAGCTCTTCACCACCGATGATATCGATTGGTACCGGTGAGTCACCGATTGAGCGAGGTGCAGAGCGGGTACCAACTACCGCAATCTTCTCTACATTTTTATTAACCTTTGTTTCTTCAGTTGCTTCTTCTGCCGCAATTACAGATCCAGATACAAACAGACCTGCAGTTGTTGTTGCTAAAGCAAATTTAATTGCTTGTTGCAGCGCGCTATTTTTGAATTTCATTCTGACTTCCCCAGTTAGAATAGTTATGATTAGGTCACCAACTCTAAATTGGTGTAAATAACTTATACAGACTGTGAAAATAATTTGCAAATTGTTAATTTAATGTTGTTTTGGTTGTGTTGGTTATTCTGGCATTCACTTTATTTGGGTTATGTGTATGAATTTTAAGGGGATAATTTATTCTTTGTGATTTATTTTTTTGTGAAAATTTATATAAAATATCTAAAAAAATTTTAAAAACAGAAAGTTTTGAGTGAAATGTAGGCAAAAAAGGAATTGGAACGGTCTATTTTGTTTGTTGCTTATCGTTCAGTAGTTGCCACTGTTGAAGCTTTTCTTTGTATTCATCCCACACGCATGGGCAACAGCTACCACCACCGCAACATTCATCAGAAGCGGGCTTTGTTGGTTTTTGCTCGTCCTTTAGTTGTTTTTGGTCCATTTGAATTAATGAAAAATAATTAATAATAGAGTGCTAAGGATAAGTCAAAAACTAATATAAGTAAATTATGCTTTGTGAACTTCGTATGCTGTGTGAAAATACCTAAATGCGATTATACAAAGTTATTCATAGGGCTCCGTTCAGAGTAGCCAAAATTACCAAAAAGCGTCAAACATTACGTTTTAAGCGCGCTATGGTAGCACTTAAAATCGCGCTTGCTCAAGAAAAGCAAGAAACCAAAGAAATGCTTCATATATATAGGCGGTACACTCAAGGCTTAGCTAGTAAAGAAGAGTTACATACTGCTAATGAACAATTCTTAGATATCTTGAAAGGCTTGGGTTTGGGTGTATTTGCTGTATTGCCATTTGCACCCATTACCATCCCCCTTGTTGTTAAGTTAGGGCAGTGGGTTGGTGTTGATGTATTACCAAGTTCATTCAATATTAATAAGTCACTTAAAGAGCTAGACCAACAAGTCGAAAAAGAAGAAAAAGAGAAGCAAAACAAACACTGATTTGGGTTTGGCAATCTGATTTTGCCTATACCTTTTGTACCAAGATATTGGTATGCTTAGTTATCTTTTCTTTATAACGAGTCGTTTAATGAGTGCATTAATTCGCCATTCTTCAACGGGTATTCCCCTTTCTTTTATTGCAAAAGCAAATCTTACCGATTGGTTAACTGAGCAACCACAACCACTTCAAAACTGGTTATCAAACTGTGATTTTAAAAATAAAGGCATTGCCCTTATTGCTGATAGTGAGTCGGGTTCATTGGAGCATGTTTATTGCTTAGTTAATGATCTTAATGACTTTTGGTTAGCAGGCGACCTATCTACGAAGCTTCCTGCAGGTTGCTATCAAATCCAGGGTGATGACACTTTCGTTGAGCAAGTTGCACTTGGTTTTGTGTTAGGTGGGTACGAGTTTAGTGAATATAAAGAAAAAGCTTCACCGCGAGCGCAGCTTGCTATTGCTGATGAAAGCCTAGTTAAGCGTTTAACTGAGCATGCCAGCGCAATTAATTTAGTGCGTGATTTAGTCAATACACCTGCTGCAGATATGATGCCACAACATTTATCACAAGTGATGGCTGATTTAGCTGACACCTTTGATGGTGAGTTCAGCGAATGGGTGGGTGATGAATTATTAGAGCAAAATTACCCAACGATTCACATGGTTGGTCGTGCTTCGGAAAACAAACCGCGTTTACTTGATTTACGTTGGGGTGCAAAAGATGCTCCGCAGATTACCTTAGTTGGTAAGGGTGTTTGCTTTGATTCTGGCGGTTTAGATTTAAAACCAAGTTCAGGCATGCGTAACATGAAAAAAGACATGGGCGGTGCCGCGCATGTTATTGGCCTTGCACAGTTAATTATGGCTGCCAACTTACCAATTCGCTTACGTGTATTGGTACCTGCGGTTGAAAATGCGGTTTCTAGAAATGCATTTAGACCAGGTGATGTGATCAAAACCCGTAAAGGGATCACTGTTGAAATTGATAACACCGATGCCGAAGGCCGTTTAGTTCTGTGTGATGCACTTGCTGAAGCACAAAACGATAATCCAGATCTAATCGTAGACTTTGCAACCCTAACAGGCGCTTGCCGAGTAGCATTAGGTACTGAATTACCAGGCTTTTTCGCCAATAATCGCGATGTTGCGAACAAATTAATAGACGCAGGCGAGAGCTGTCATGACCCTGTTTGGCAACTTCCTTTATTTGATCAATACAAAGCATTATTAAAAAGTGATGTAGCAGATATCGCCAATTGTGCTTCAACGCCATTTGGTGGTGCAATCACTGCCGCGCTTTACTTAAAAGAGTTTATTGAACCAAGCACGCCTTGGGTTCACTTCGATGTGATGGCTTGGAACGTACGCTCATTGCCGGGTCGTCCTGCAGGCGGTGAAGCATTGGGTATTCGTGCCGTGTTTAATTATCTACAAGATCGTTTTCAATAATTTAGAGTTGATATAGCTCTAACGGTAAATCATCGGGATCGGCAAAAAATGTAAATTGCTTCCCGGTGATTTCATCCACTCTTATTTCTTCTACGCTAATACCTTGTGTTTCTAAATAGTGTTTTGATTTTGCAATATCGGCAACTTTAAACGCTAAATGGCGAAGTCCTTGAGCTTCTGGGTAGCTTGGTCTTTGTGGCGCGCCAGGAAACGAAAACAACTCTAATTGGCTGCCATCAGGAAGCGCTAAATCTAATTTATACGAGTCACGTTCAGCGCGGTATAGTTCGTGAATAATCGGCAGTTTTAAAACTTCACTATAGAAGTGCTTTGACTTTTCATAGTTGCTACAGATGATTGCAGCGTGATGTATGCCTAATAATTCCATGGTCTAATCCTTTTATGCTCATAAAAAAACGCGGACTAAGCCGCGCTTTTCTATTAATGAGTGTAGGGTATTACTCTGCCGCTTTACATGCCGCAACAGCTGGTGCAACAAGTTCAAGACCTGTTTTATCACACTCAGGTAGAGCAGCATCAGATACCGCAATTGGTGTCACACGATCGCCCCATTTAATATAACTTGCAGCCCAAGTTAAACCAGCACCAAAGGCTGCTGACATTATATTTGAGTTAGGCTTGATGAGGCCTTGCTCAACAGCTTCACAAATTGCAATTGCAATTGTCGCTGCAGAGGTATTACCGTAATCGGCAATGTTCACCATGACTTTGTCGTCAGCTACTTTTAAGCGTTGCTGAATGGCTTGGATGATACGTAAATTAGCTTGGTGAGGAACTAATACATCAATATCATCAAGTTGCAATTGCGCTTGGTTTAGCACGTCATCACAGGCTTCACTCATGCCTTTAACTGCACGTTTGAAGATTTCGCGACCTTCGAATAATAAGTTTGACGGGCCAATTGGCTCATATTTATTTAAATCGCTACCAAAGTTCTCAATATGCAGGATATCGCGGTCTTCACTATCACAGCCTGTTTTAGTCGCAAGTAAGCCTGATGGCGTATCTGAGGCTTCTAACACAACGGCACCCGCACCATCACCAAACAGTACAGCACTGTCTCGACGTGACCAGTTGACATACCAAGTCATGCGCTCAGCAGCAATAACCACGGCCTTTTTAATCATACCAGCACGAATTTGTGCTGTGGCAGCTTGTAAAGCGTATAAAAAGCCTGAACATGCAGCGTTAGTATCCATTGCTGCAGCGCCAACAGCGCCAATGTTTTTTTGCACTAATGAGGCGGTATTAGCCACCATCGTTGATGGTGTACAGGTTGCTAATAACACTAAGTCTATGTCTTTGCCGTCAACGCCAGCACAAGCTAGGGCATGTTTTGCAGCAACAGTAGCAAGTTCAGCAGTAGAAACATGGCTGACACGGCGAGATTTAATGCCTGTACGTGTAGTGATCCATTCATCGTTGGTATCAACAATGTTACTTATTTCATCGTTGCTAATGCTAGCGGGTGGTATACATTTACCCCAGCCAGTAATTTGGGCATAAGACATAATGTGTTCTCTTTATGTGGTCAGACTTGTTAAAATTTTTCAAAGTTATACCAAAAATCACCTCTCAACACTAGCTTAACGCTTTACTACGTCGTAAATAATGGCATTTGTTCGATATTTAAGTTAAACCTAGTATAAAAAAGAGGCGATTATGAAAAAAATAAACTTAAAAATAAGCACATTATCGGTACTGTCCTTATTATCTTCGTTTACGGTTAATGCACAAACCACCATTATTCACGCTGGAAAAATGCTGGTAGGCACTGAGCAAGATGTCAAAGAGCAGCAAACACTGGTTATTGACGATAACAAAATTACTGCCATTAAAGCAGGCTATTTAACACAACAGCAGTTAAACCTTAGTAATGCAGATGTTATTGATTTAAAAAATCAGATGGTTTTACCAGGCCTGATTGATATGCATGTTCATGTTACCTTTGAGCGTGATGCAAAGCGTAACCCACACCAATGGGCAACTGAATACGAAGCAGATTATGCACTTCGTTCTCTAAAATATTTACAGCACACAGTCGATGCCGGTTTTACTTCTGTGCGCGACCTTGGTAGCAGCTATCAAGTTATCTTCCCATTAAGACGAGCTGTTGAACGTGGCGACATTGTTGGTCCGCGTATTTTTGCTGCAGGAGACATGATCACACCGACCGGTGGTCACGGTGACATGCATGGCTATCGTCGTGATATTACCAAAGCAACACAAGGCGGTGGCTTGGGTGTGTGTGATGGTGCTGATGATTGTACTCGTGCGGTACGCGATGTTATCAAAAGTGGTGCCGATGTGATTAAAATTACCGCGACAGGTGGTGTGTTAAGTAATACTGCTGCGGGTGTGAATCAACAATTTACTGATGAAGAGCTCAGTGCCATTGTTAACACGGCTCATCATTTAGGTCGCAAGGTAACGGCCCATGCTCATGGCACAGAAGGTATAAAAGCGGCACTCAGAGCTGGGGTTGATTCAATAGAACATGGTTCATTTTTAGATAAAGAAACCGTTAAATTATTTAAAAAGCAAGATGCTTATTTAGTCCCAACTTTACTTGCTGGTGCTACAGTAAAAGAAGAAGTGCAGAATAACCCAAATATGCCAAAAGCAATTGCTGATAAAGTCGAAGTTGTAGCGCCCAAGATGGAAGCATCGTTTAAGTTAGCGCTTAAAAATAACGTGAAAATTGCTTTTGGTACTGATTCAGGGGTGTCTAAGCATGGTGATAATGCCAAAGAATTTGAATTACTGGTTAAATACGGTATGACACCTAAAGAGGCAATTAAGTCCGCAACTGTTGAAGCTGCTAAACTATTAGGCCAAAGTGATAACCTAGGTGACTTGAGTGTTGGTAAACAAGCAGATATTATCAGCGTTAATATGAATGTGCTTGATAACATTAGTGAACTTAGACAAGTTAACTTTGTTATGAAGGGCGGTAAAGTGCTCAAACAGTAAGGGTTACTATGGGCGGCAAAATTAAAGAAACTTTATTTAATCATTTGATTGATGCCGAAAGGCAGTTGTTAGAGCCTGAGGTAAGACAATCTGCAGAAGCACTTGATGCTTTGCTAGATGATGACTTCATCGAAATTGCAGCAGATGGCACGTCTTTTAATAAGTTCCAAGTGTTAACCCGTTTGCCGACTGAGGTGGTACCGCAGTTTTACAATCAACATTTTAAAGGCCGTATGCTAAGCGATAACATAGCCCAATTGAGCTATCAGGCGGCCTTTAGACGTTCTGCTCGCTCAGAATTTAACTATTCAATTCGTATGTCATTGTGGCGTTTTAACGGTAAACAATGGCAAATGGTGTTTCATCAAGGCACGCCATGTGCTGTTTTTACAATTTCTATGGATGATGAATAATCATTAACACCTCTGCTATGCAAACTGATCCGGCTCTTAGCCGCTTACTGGTGTTAAGAAGTGCCGCAATTGCAGTGCAATTTATTGCTGTAATGGTTGTGTACTTCTTATTTGAACATCAAATTGCCTTACTGCCTTTACTATCCGTTATTCTAATTGAAGCTATTTTTCAGCTGTTGAGCATATTTGCTTATCGAAAAGTAACAAAAGCGAAACCTTCTGCTGTATTAATGCAGTTAACTGCTGATTTATTGTTTTTGACGATACTTTTGTCATTGAGTGGTGGGGCAACTAACGCGTTTGTGTCGTTATTGTTGTTACCAATTATGATAGCTGCGGTATCTGTTAATGCCAAAGGACTTGCCTATACCGCTGTGCTGGCAATTGCAGCTTATAGCTTTTTATTGATAAAGATGCCTGAACACACCATGCACCAAATGCAAATGACTCATCATTTTATTGGCATGTGGATTAATTTTGTTATCAGCGCCATTGTTATCGCATTTGTTATTGGCACATTAAATAGCACGTTAAGGGCCAGAGAAGCTACTATCGCAAAGGCCCGTGAACAGCAACTTAGGCATGAGCAGCTATTAACACTCGACGGTGCTGCCGCGCAAGTTACGCATCAATTAGCAACACCTCTTGCAAATTTGCAGCTTTTATTTGAAGAGTTGCAAGAACAACAAGCTGATGATCCCATTGTGCAAGAAATGGCTAAGCCATTGGCACAGTGTAAACAGCAACTTGAACATTTTAGGGCACTATCAAATGCCTTAAGAACCGGTGAAACACAAAAGGTGATCAGCGCTCAAACATTACAGCATACAATTGAAGATGCCATGACATTGCATTTTCCTGAGCAAAGCTTACAGTGGCTCAATGATGCGCCACAGTGCTCCATTTTGAGTGATGCTATGTTATTACCAGCAATTTTGAACTTGTTACAAAATGCAGTTTTAGCGAATATAAAAAACCAACAAAATACCATAGAAGCTAACTGGCAAATAGATAACCAACAACTGTCGCTTTCTTTAAGAGATTTTGGGCCAGGTTTTAGTGAGCAACAAATGTCCGCATTAGGAGGACAGTTAATGCCAAGCAAAAGCGGTATGGGTATGGCAGTACTGCTATCAAATGTAACTTTAGAGCGTTTAGATGGTTCATTAACGCTATGTAATCACCAACAGCAGGGTGCAATTGCCACCGTAAGTCTTAAGATCGTATGAAACTGTTAATAATCGAAGATGATGTAAACCTTGCCACCACACTGGCAAGGCGTTTTACAAAACATGGCTTTGCATGTGAGCTTGCCCATAACAAAGAGCAAGCAATGCAAAAACTAAACGCTGTTGATGCGAGCCATTATTTGGTTGATCTAAAACTCGGTGACGACAATGGCTTAACCTTAATTAAACCGATAAGAACACAGTTTCCAACTGCTCGCATTGTGCTATTAACCGGTTTTGCTAGTATCGCTAGTGCTGTTGAAGCAATTCGTTTAGGTGCTAACGACTACCTACCAAAACCTGTTGATTTTAATTCATTATTAAAAACATTATTGGGTGACGCTGAAGCAAACCCATCATTAGAAGATACAAAGCCGAGCCAAGTTATGTCGCCAGAGCGATTAGAATGGGAGCATATTCAACATGTACTCCATAGTAATAATGGCAATATTTCCGAAACAGCACGACAACTCAATATGCACAGGCGAACTTTGCAGCGCAAATTACAAAAAAAACCAGTTCAACAATAAATAAGCTGTTTCCTTAGTGGGAACGCGTGTTAAGTGACATCCTAAAGTATTATTTTGATGTAGACAGGTATAAATCTAAGTCTTTTTGGTTTGCTGCATCGCAGATCCTTAACTACAGTCAAATTAGTACTGTTCGTTGTATGAGTTTGCAATATGCATTTTTCAGAACTTAATTTTTTTGCTATTTTTTTTGCTGGCCTTGCCTCATTTCTTCTAGGCGCGCTGTGGTACTCACCTTGGCTATTTAAGCGAATTTGGATGGAAAGCTGTGGTTTAACAGAGCTTGATTTACAAAGTATCAATCCAATTAAAGTCTTTGGTGGTAGTTTTATTTTATGCTGCATAATCGCCTTTAGTTTATCCTTATTCATTGGCTCGCACGTCAATGTAGGAGTGGCAGTAGGTACTGGCTTTATTATTGGTTTATGTTGGGTTAGCTGTGCCTTGGGGATTGGTTATATTTTTGAGCAGCGTCCATTAAAGCTTTTTTTGGTGAATGCAAGTTACTCTATATTACAGTTTTCTCTTATTGGCCTTGTTTTGGGACTGTGGTCTTAACATGGTAGGATCAGCGTTTTAGAAGTAAAATCGGGTAGTTAATGGCTAAACCAAATAAAAAAGGTCCAACTAAAACAGTCGATATTTTTTGCTCACAATGTAAAAGCCAATTATTTAAATACCGCAAAGGTGGAAAAGGGGCCTTGGTTAAATGCTTTGTTGAGCGTATTAGCCAAGACTTTACCAATGAAACAGGTATTTGCCCTGACTGCCAACGTCAATTTGCCCGCGAGACCATGATCCGTGGCGCACCTGCTCTAAAAATCATCGGTGGTAAGGTGACGCATAAATAGGTTTTAAAATACGGACATTTATCCTCGTTTATCCCTCATGCCCTGATACTATTGTCCGGTTTGCTGTTTCAATGAATGAAAACAACCCTCCCCATGGATTGGGCCAGTTGTATGGGTATAAACACATGAACAAAATGGATTCACGCACGTGATAGCACTTTTATTTGATATTATTGGCATGACAGGCACATTCTTAGTGGTTGGTGCTTTCTTTTTATTACAACTGAATAAAGCATCGCCAACCGGCCTTGTGTATAACATGATGAACTTAACAGGGGCAATTCTGTTACTGATTAGTCTTTGTTATAACTTTAACCTTGCTAGTTTTGTTATCGAAATTTTCTGGATAGCAGCGTCACTTATTGGTCTATATAAGTACATCAAAGCAAAGCGTACAAGTAATATTGAAACAGCTTAATTAAGCTTCATATTAAAACCCATTTTTAGTTTAAAATGGGTTTTTTTGTATCTACTTCCGATAACTCTTCAACTAAAATTATAAAAACATTGCAAGCTTGCCAATCTTTTGTATTAATAGTGTAAACAATGTGTTGCTTTTGCAGCATGGGCTATTAGTACAGGTATCTCGCAGCGTGAAGCTATTTAGATGTTCAGCACTTTTTTCAATTGTAGTTGCTTCAACCATCTCTTCGGTTGCTCATTCAGCTGAAGAACAAGACTTATTTTCTTTAAGTTTTGAGGACTTGCTTGAGGTACATGTTGATCTGGCAACTAAAACTACTGAGACCTTGTCGTCAGTTCCTTCTACTATGACGGTGTTTAACCGCAAGCAAATTCAAGCACTTGGTATCGATAATGCGTATGAGATAATGAACTTCGTACCAGGTATGCAATCAACTCGTGGAGACTGGGTTGGCGCCGTGCCTAAAGACCATGCACGAGGCGTTTATCTTGATAGCGGTAATGTATTAGTGATGATCAATGGCGAGCGAGTTAATGAGTCATCATTTGGCAAAGCCTCAGTTTACATGCCTTATATTCCTATTGAAGTCATCGAAAAAATAGAGTTTATCCGCGGTCCAGGCTCAGCGATTTATGGTAGTAATGCGTTTTTAGGGGTGATGAATATTGTTACCTCTAAAGAGCGAAATGCTATGCAACTCGTGGTTGGCAATAATGGTCGCTATGGGTCAACAGGGCAGTTTAACCGCACAGTTAATGACAGTACCGCTGTATATGCGACATTTTCTTATGATCAAAAAGACGGTGAAAGCTATCCGCAAGGGGTTAAAGATCCTCTTGAAGCAATTTATCTCGAAGCGGGTGTCGATTACAAAAAGCTCAAACTAAGTGCTCGTTACAACAAGACAGAACTCGATGAGTTTTTAAACCTTGCAGGCTACTCAAAGCAAAACCAACATACTAGTGATAACACCTTTGTTGGCATTAAATATAACTGGGTTAATAACGATAAGCTAAAGCTTGACTCAAGTTATTCATACACTGAGCATAATATTTCTAGCGCAGGTTTAATCGTTGCATTTGATGATATGCCTGACTTTTTGGTTGGTCCAGCTTGGCAAACTACAGATAGTAAGTTTGAAACTGAGTTGAGTTATCAATTTAATAATCAATGGCAGCTTGCTGCAGGAGTAGAGTACTCAGAGGCTAAACAAGTTGAAGCTGGAATTCGCACCAGTTATTACGACGACCAATCAGGTCTGATAATTATAGATCCTAGCTATTATCAGCAAGGTATTGTTACTGTGATGGATTTTCCTGAGTTTGCGGCCCTCAAATACACCTTTGAAACATATAGTGCGTATGGGCAACTAAAAATCCCTTACACAAAAGCATTTACTTTATATGTTGGAGCACGCTATGACGATGTGAACAACATCGACAGCAAACTTTCGCCTCGTCTTGCTGGTGTATATGTCATAAACCCAGAGCATACCGTTAAGTTACAATATGGCGAGTCATTCAGAACACCTGTTACTAACGAGCTTTTCTCAAATGATGATGTCACAGTAGGCAACCCGGCACTTCGCTCTGAGTCAGTAAAAACCACTGAGCTGGTTTGGCATTTTCAAACATCTGAGTTACAAGCTAATGCAGTGCTTTTTTATAATGAATTAAACGACTTTATAAACATTGAACCTACACAATCTAATGATGCCTTATTTACCTTTGCAAACTCCTTTAATAGCCAAAACAGCGGTATTGAACTTGATGGTACTTGGCAATCAAATAAAGAGTTCTCTGTAACAGGTACCTATACTCAATACTTTGAAGACCCAATTAATGCAAGTTTCAAGCGGTTTGCAAGTTTAGTAACTAGTTATAACTTATCTGACAGTTGGCAACTAAGTTTAAATGTATTGTGGCGAGACAAAGTTGAGGTGAGCTCGGTGAGTGGTGCCTATTTTAAACAGTCAGCCTACACCTTGCTAGGCGGTAGCTTAAAGTGGCAGCTAAATGCCAAAAGCCAGCTAATGCTTAAGGCAGAAAACCTGTTAGGCAAACAATATAACGTGTTTGATCCACGCATGGACAATGGCGCAGTTGCTGGTACAACTGAAGATTTATCGTTACACTACCAGTTCAATTTCTAGTTGCGCTTATCTCAAAGGTTTGAATGTCGTCATTAAGTAAAAAGTTAGTTTTTGCAGGTGCAATGCTTTTATTGTTGCTTGTGTTAGTTTTTTACCTTGGACGCGCTCACGATTATCAACAAGCAGAGCAACAAAGTCGTGTTCAAGCTACTCAGTTAAGTCATTATTTTTCAAGCGAGTTAGCCCGCTTTAAAACTATTCCTACCTTAGTTAGCGCCAATGATTTGGTTAAATCTTTTTTGGTTAATAAAGGTACTGGCGAACAGGCTGTTAACTATTACCTCGAAGATATTCAACGAGCCAGTGGTGCATCTGATGTTTATTTAATGGATTTAACAGGCTCGGTCGTGGCAAGTAGTAACTGGCAAGTTGATTACACCTTTTTGGGCAGTAATTTTGCATTTCGGCCATATTTTTATTTAGCCAAGCAAGGTGAAAAAGTTGCTTATTTTGCTTTAGGTATGCGTTCCAGTGAGCGGGGGATTTACTTTTCAGAGCCCGTTATAGAGAAGGGCAAAGTGATTGCCGTTGTCACGTTAAAAGTAAATGCTAAAAAGTTTGAACAAGACCGCCAGCTTCTTAATGCATCAGACAGCACCCATTTTTATATCGCGCTAGAAGATAGCGTGATTGTGATGTCGGATGTCGCCGATTGGCGTTTAAAGTCACTTAATACACTAAGTGATGAACAAATGGCCGCTTTGGTTAAGTCACGCCGATACTTATCACATAAACCAAGTTTGCTTATGTACACCAACAAGCCATTAAGTGAAAAAACCGCTCAGCAAAGTATTCAACTTGATGGCAAAGAAGCGCGCTTTATCAGTGCGACAGAAACAATAGATATTATAAACGCCAAAGCTAATGTGCTGGTGGATGTGACGAATGTAGAGCTTGCGCAAATCCCAAGGCTCCTCTGGTTTTGTGTGTTTTATGCCATTGCGGTGGTATTAATTCATATGGCAATGGTGCGTTTTGCTGGTTATAAAAAGCTTTTGTTTTCAAGACACAGCCTTGAGCAAGAAGTGATTGAACGAACTCAAGCGCTCGAAAAAGCCCAAAAAGCGCTGATCCAAACAGCCAAACTTGCAACGATAGGTCAATTAAGTGCAGGCATTAATCATGAAATCAATCAGCCTTTAAGTGCTATGAATACTTATTTAGTGAGTGCAAAACGGTTACTTATTAAAGGCAATATTGAGCAAGCCAGCGAAAATCTGGTACTGGTGCAGTCACTCATAGAACGTGTCCATAAGATTGTCGCGCAACTTAAGCATTTTAGTAAACCGGCGCAAACTCAACTTAGGCAGCAAAGCCTCGCAAGTATGTTAAAAAATGCCTTAATGATTGCCAGTGCACAATTAAAACAAGACGATATCGAAGTGAAAGCCGCTGATATTGACGCACACATAACCGTGTGGGTTGACAGCGTTAAGTTTGAACAAGTATTGGTAAATGTGATCACTAATGCCAGCCAAGCAATGAGTGAATCTGAAAAACGCGAATTGAGTTTTGAGCTCGAACTTTTCGATGACCGCGTAAAACTCTCTATTCTTGATACGGGCCCGGGTATTGATCAACACGCGTTAGGTAACATCTTTGAGCCATTTTACAGTACTAAAACCAACAATGGCTTGGGTTTGGGCTTATCGATTTCACGGCAAATTATCGATTCATTTAACGGTCGATTATCTGCGCACAACCGCCCTGAAGGCGGCGCACAATTTATAATAACCTTACAAACAAATAAGGAACCATCATGAGTGTAGTTGCAGCGACCTGTAATCAGGTAATCGTTATTGATGACGAAGCGGTGATCCGCGATTCATTAAAGCAACTCCTTGAGATTGAAGGTTATCAAGTTCAGTGTTTTAGTGAACCAACCGCGGCGCTTTCAAAATTGAGTCGTCGTTTTGAGGGGATTGTATTAAGCGACATAAACATGCCAAAAATGGATGGCTTGGCATTTTTAGAACAAGTTAAAGCCTTCGATAGCGAGTTACCGGTTATTTTTCTTACCGGCTTTGCTGATGTATCTGTCGCCGTGAAAGCTATGCAGCTTGGCGCTTATGATTTATTTGAAAAGCCACTAACAGAGCAGTTGTTAGATTGTATCGCTCGCGCTTCAGAAAAGCGTGCTCTAGTGATGGAAAACCGCGCGTTAAAATTAGCAGTAGAGAAAACCTCTGCACCCGGTGTGCGTATTTTAGGTGAAACAGAGCAAATGCAACAAATGATGCATTTACTCAATGCGGTAATCGACACTCCCGCCGATGTTTTAATAGAAGGTGAAACAGGCACAGGTAAAGAGTTAGTTGCCCGTTACTTGCATGATCAAAGTAATCGTTCTGGGGCTAATTTTGTTGCCATAAACTGCGGCGCTATCCCTGAGCAACTGATTGAAAGTGAGCTATTTGGTGCAGCCAGTGGCGCATATACAGGTGCTACGCAATCTCGCCAAGGTAAGTTTGAATTTGCTAAAGGCGGCACTGTGTTTTTAGATGAAATAGAGTCAACACCCGCAAGCTTACAAGTAAAGTTATTGAGGGTGCTTGAAGAGCGAAAAGTAACGCCTGTAGGTGATAACCACGCCATTGATTTAGACGTGCGCATAGTTGCGGCCACAAAAGTAGACTTAATGACACTGGTCGAAGCAGGGGAGTTTAGAGCCGATCTCTATTACCGCCTAAATTTAGTAAAAGTGAGTATTCCGGCATTGCGCGACAGAAAAGCCGATATTCCACTGCTTTTTAAACATTTTAGCTCAATAGCGGCTACACGTTTTCATAAACCACCGGCACCGTTGAGTAGTGAGGCAAAACAACGGCTCCTTGCTTATGATTGGCCTGGCAATGTGCGAGAGCTTAGAAATCAAGCCGAGCGTGCTGTATTGCTGGGCTCTGATCTAGCCTTTGCCTCATACAGCGATTCAAACAATGAGAACGAACTTGCTCAGGACTTAAGCCTAGCCGAAAAAATTAGTTTTTATGAGCAATCACTCATTGAAGAAGCCCTTGAGCGTAACAACGGTAGCATCAAAGACACCATGGTCACATTACAAATTGCGCGTAAAACTCTCTACGACAAGATGACCAAATATGGTATTAATCGCGAAATGTTCAAAGACTAAACAAACCTCTCAGATTAAACTCTTCACAATGGGTGGAACTGGTGACAGCATGTTTTTAAAAATGTGTGGATATCCACCCATAAAAGCCAGTCTTAGATAGATAAACAAATCTAACTTATTGTTATTTATTAGTTTTTATAAAATTAACTAAGTTGGCAACCAACTTGCCTTACTTGTTAGGAACAACAATTTGAACCTAATAAGGGGCGCATAATGACAACAATATTCACTCATACAAAAACACGCGTAGCAGCGGCTGTAATTTTAGCGAGCACAACAGGCTCAGCAATGGCAGCAGAGTACGCTGTATACGGTAAAGCAGAAGTTCAAATAGCAAACACAGATACCGGCGTTATGCGCTATGCTGACGAAGGTACACAAATTGAGGCACCTTTTTCGCGAATTGGTATTAAAGGCAGCCACAAACTAACAGAATCGCTTAAAGCGGTATTTAAATATGAAGTACAAGTAAAAGGCTTTGAGCACGATGACACAAACGAGCCATTTTCAGCGCGTAATACTTATTTAGGGCTTGCTGGAGATTTTGGTGAGGTCGTTGTGGGTCGTAACGACACTCGTTTTAAATACTCTGAAGGTAAACTAGACGGCTTTAATGAAACACAAGCAGATATCGCTCAGCTGATCCCAGGTCAAGACCGTATCGGCGATACCATTACCTATAGCTCAAAAACATACGGTGGCGCATCACTTGCGCTGACTTATGCACCAAAAGATGACAGCAGCAACGATGAAGATGGTTTTGCGGCAACGGTTATTTATGGTGACCGTGCATTAAAATCAAAAGACTACTATGTTGCTATTAGCCATGTCGATGCACTTAACAAATTGACGGCAAGCCGTGTGGTTGCAGCATGGAAACTTGAAAACCTCCAGCTTGCGGGTTTGTTCCAGCGCAGCGAGTCAACAGATGGCACGAAAGAAGGCAATGGCTATGCACTCAGTGCAAGCTATGCAATTGATAAATGGGTACCTAAACTGCAATACGTTAAAGATGACTCAAAAATTCGCCATGCTGAAGAAGGTAAACAATGGACAGCGGGTGTTGACTATAATTTTGATAAACAAACCACAGCATACTTATTCTATACTGATTTAGATTTAGAACTTGAATCAGACAACAGCGTTGCAATTGGCCTTAAATACAAGTTCTAAGGAGTCGGTATGTCATTAGTAAATCAAACAAAAGATGGCTCACAGCCACGCCCATTAATGAGCACAGTAATGTTACTTCTGGGCCCATTAGTGATGTTATTAACCTGTATTATTGAGCCTCCTGCAGGTATGAGTGTAGCTGCACTTCGTACCGCAGGCCTTGCATTTTGGATGGCTTCTTGGTGGGTCAGTGAAGTTGTGCCAATTCCTGCGACTTCATTATTGCCACTTGTAATATCACCTCTTGCTGATATTGCAGCAATCAAAGGGGTCGCGTCACCGTATGCACACCCTTTGATCTTTTTATTCTTGGGCGGCTTTTTGATCTCAATCGCGATGGAGCGTTGGGGTTTACATAAGCGTATTGCACTTAACACTATGCTTCGTGCCGGAACTAAACCTAGCCTGCAAATTTTAGCCATGATGTTAGTAACAGCATTCTTATCAATGTGGATGTCAAATACTGCAACAGCAGTAATGATGCTACCTATTGCTATGTCGATTACTATGTTGGTTAAACAGTCTAACCCTGACAATGACCAATTTGGTAAAGCATTGTTATTATCAATCGCTTATGGCGCAAGTATCGGTGGTATTGCAACGCTAATTGGTACGCCACCAAATGCACTTATGGCAGCGTACTTATCAGATAGCTACAAGATTGATATTGGTTTTGCCGAATGGATGAAAGTAGGTGTACCACTTGCGACTGTTATGCTTATTTTATGCTGGGTTTGGTTAACTAAATTTGCTTATAAAGTAGATACACAATGTGCAAAAGCAGCGAGTAAAGATACTAAATCGCTATTCTTATCGCAGTTACAAGAGCTTGGTGCAATGCAACGCGCTGAAAAAGGCGTAGCAATAGTATTTGTTTTGGCAGCTGTTTGTTGGATCTTCAGACCGTTACTGGCTGATCTTTCTGGCTTAAAAATTTCTGACACCGGTATAGCAATCGCAGCAGCCTTATTATTATTTGTGTTACCAGCGAACAAAGGTGATGGTGAGCGTATTCTTGACTGGGAAAGCGCAGCTAGAGTGCCATGGGGTGTGTTACTTTTATTCGGTGGTGGTTTAACACTGGCTGCACAAATCAAGTCATCAGGCCTTGCGGAATACATTGCCCATATGATTGAAGGGGCAAGTGCAATTCCATTGGTTTTAAGTGTACTAGCAGTGGCTACCTTAATTACCTTCTTAACTGAGATCACTAGTAACACAGCAACAGCAGCAGGTTTCTTACCACTATTAGGCCCGGTAGCTGAATCTGTATTTGGTACGCCGCTTGTGTGGGTTATTCCGGCAGCGATTGCGTGTAGTTGTGCGTTTATGATGCCAGTTGCGACACCGCCTAATGCGATTGTTTTTGGCTCTGGGCAAATTCAAATGCGCGATATGATTCGTTCTGGTTTTGCACTGAATATTATTGCGATTGTTATGATCACTCTTGTCACGATGACAATTGCAGGAGCAGTATTTGGTTTTTAATAACTAGATTATCTTCTCAACCATTTCCAACCACCGACAGCGCTCCTAGTGAGCGCTGTTTTTTTTGATACGACTAATGTTGCCCATACATGCATTGCTGGTTATAGTTGATAAAATCGCTTTGAAAGAGATGACGTTTTGACTGACACAGATGTACCTTTGCAAATACAATTTAAACAACTTGATGAGGCATTTTTAGCCCAGCCTTATTTACCTATCGCCAGTCGTATTAAGCTGTTAAAACAAATTAAAACACGGCTTATTGAAAATGAACAAGCATTGGTCGCTGCAACGAGTAAAGATTTTGGTTATCGTACTTCCTTTGATACTGTGCTTGGTGATTTATTACCAACGGTTAAAACAATTAGCGACATAATTAAACGTTTACCTAAATGGTCACGTAACGAAAAGCGTGCAGTTGGTATTAGCTTATGGCCTTCAAATGCACATATTCAGTACCAGCCAAAAGGTGTCGTAGGGGTTATAGCACCGTGGAATTATCCTATTCAATTATCTTTAGTACCTGTGATAAGTGCCTTAGCAGCAGGTAATCGGGTAATGTTAAAGGTTAGTGAGTTTACACCCCACACTAACCAGGTAATCAAATCAATAATGACTGATGAGTTAGCACAGCACTGCGTTGTTGTTGAGGGAGATGCCCAAGTAGCCGCAAATTTTTGTGATATCCCTTTTGCTCATTTGTTATTTACAGGTTCAACTTCTGTTGGTCGTAAAGTCATGCAAGCAGCAAGTAAGCATTTGACACCTGTTACTTTAGAGCTTGGCGGAAAATCACCCGTTGTTATTCTTGATGACGTAAATATTAAGATGGCGGCAAAAACACTGTTATTTGGAAAGCTCAACAATGCAGGCCAAATATGTGTTGCCCCAGACTATGTGTTTGTACCTAAAAAGCTTGAGCACCAGTTGGTATTGCAGCTATGTGAACTGTATAAAAAAGTTTATAAGCAAGGTGTTGAGGGCAAAAACTTAACTTCAATAATATCAGATGCTCAGTATCAACGTTTAAAGTCATACCTACACGATGCAGAGCAAAAGGGGGCGCAACTGTTTAGCCCACTTGATGATGACCATCATGATGACTTAAAACATCGTATGGGCTTGCATTTAATCACACAAGTGAATAACGATATGCAAGTTATGAAGGATGAAATTTTTGGCCCTCTGTTACCAATTATGACCTACGAAACAGAGCAGCAAGTCATAGATTACATCAATCACCGCTCTCAACCTTTAGCCCTGTATATTTTTGGCCATAATAAAGAGCAAATCAAAAGAGTCAGTCAATCTATTCGCAGTGGAACTTTAGCAATTAATGATTTACTTATGCAGGTGACAGCTGATCAATTACCGTTTGGCGGAATAGGTGAGTCTGGAATGGGTAATTACCACGGTATTGAAGGGTTTAAAACTTTCAGTCATGCGCGCAATACTTTGGTTTCGGGTAAATTCAACCCACGCACACACTTGTTATTAAAGCAGAATAAGTGGCTTATTAAGATATTAAAATGGATGTACTTGCGCCCTTAGGCGCAAGTACAAAACATTTAATGCTCATTTTTAGCTAACTGGTTATCACTGAATTAAGCAAGTAGTTACGCTTATAAGCGGCCATCAGGGGCATATAAACCTGCCTGAATTTTTGCGTAAATTGCATCAGCTTTTTCTTTTGCGGCTTCAATTTCTGCCGGTAACATACTGCGTTCATCAAGCTTGCGGCTATGGCTTGCATCCATGTTGCCGTTGTATTCAGCAATGGTATTCCAAATATAAGATTTCTCTAGGTTTTTTGGAACTCCAAGGCCTTCATAGTACATCAAAGCCATATTAAACTGGGCAAGTGTAAAATTATTCGCTGCCGCCTTTTGATACCAGCTAAGTGCAGTGCGGTAATCTTGTAATACACCTTCACCATTTGCATACATAACACCTAGGTTATATTGAGCTGCGGGGTGATTCTTCTTAGCTGCCATCTCAAACAGCGAAATAGCTTTTTCTTTGTCGAGTTTTACACCTTTGCCTTCTTGGTAAAGAACTCCAAGTGCAAACATCGAATCAGCGTGAACTTTTTTTACTGCTTGTTGATAAAGCTCAGCTGCTTTTTGGTAGTTACGCTGTACACCAAAACCACCTTCGTACATTTTAGCAAGTTCATACATTGCCGGCGCAAAGCCCCGATCTGCTAAATAGTTGTATTCTTTTAATGCTTCTTCAAAGCGACCTTCATTAGCCGCCAATTGAGCATCTTCTAGGCTAGCATGTACAAAAGGTGAGAGGATTAATGCGCTAGTAAGCAATAGTGATTTTAAGTTAGGCTTGATCATTGTCTGCCTCCAAATGTGTGTTAGTTATCAACAGCTACAAACTTAGATATTGATAAATGCATTGCCAAACTCGCAAAAGGGCAAAACATTATTTTTAGTTTAGACCCAACAGTATTAAATGCCCAATTTGAAGGCAATAGCAAGTACATAATTAAAAAAGTAGACACAAGATACAGATTTTACAGAAAAATTAAAGAAATAAAAAAAGCCCATGATGGGCTTTTTAGTGTCATATCTACCGTCACCGATATGAGCAATGTAGCAAGTAAAGTGTAACGTTTTATGTCGCTGCTTGGGTCGAGGAAGCCGCAAACAATCAAGTGTTAAATCTTGAACAAATCCAGAAAAACACCATCAAAGCCTTATAGACATTGATATTGTTGTGAGATTAATAGCCTACCTGAACTTGTTGATAACGATTATTACTTAGATTAACGTGGGCGTCAACACTTAAATGATAATTAATTTCATTTAGAGGGTCTTGCTGATTATTTATTCTCAGTGTTAACTTAATAAGGTACTAATTAAAATTAGATTAATAAATTGAGCATGATGAAAAAAATAGCAAAGTGTTTAATCACATTGAGTTTACTTTTGGCAGTTGCTGGTTGTTCTCCTAGCTTTACTTATAACAATTTAGGTTGGCTGTCAGGATTCTGGATTGATGACTATGTTGACTTAAACAATGAGCAAGCTGAAAAGTTTGAACATATAGTTAAAACCAGCCGTGATTGGCATCGAGAGACTCAACTACCTCTTTATAAACATGACTTAGAAAGTTTAAAACTAATGTTAGAAACTGACGTTAATCACGCTCAATTAAAACAGCATTTCAGCCAAGCAAAGCAACATTGGCAAACACTAGTTGATAAGCTAGAACCAGAATTGATCGATTTAGCTAACGCATTGAGTTATGAACAACGAGTTGAATTTGTAGCGGCACTGCAAGATAAAATCAATGAAGAATATTTAGAGCATCAAGAAAAATCTGCTGAGCAGCACAAACAAGAACGTCTAGATGAAAATCTTGAGAACTATAAAGAGTGGTTTGGCACAAAGTTATCAGCTGAAAAAAAAGCACTGATCGAATCGGCATCTAACACTCGCATTAGTACATTTTTACTTTGGATGCAGTACAAACAAAAGCGCTTAGATGCTTTAAAATCCTTGTTTATGCAAAAAACTAAGCCTGCGGATTTTGATCAACAGTTAGCGGTGATCATTAATAATCGTTTGGCTTTTATGAGTGATGAATTAATCAAAGCTGACGATAAAAATCTAGATGACTACGTAACCTTACTGCTTGCCTTAAAACCAACTCTTACAGACAAACAGCGTCGAAATGTTCGTGAAGAGCTTGATGATCTAATCGATGATGTTACAGATTTAATGAATGACTAAATAATCACGCCTCGCTCATAGTCGTAATTTTAATAAATAATTTTCTAGCTTGCGGTTACTAAATACGCCGCAGGTCAACTTCTTGTTGCCTAAGGAATGGTTTAATAAAACATGAAACACCTTGTAAAATTTTTAGTTATTGCTGTAACGGCATTATTTTTTGTATCTCATGTAACCTTGGCTAACGAAAAGTTTGGGTCAGAAATAGAGTTAAGTAATCAAATTGAACACTCTTTGCATAACGAATCTCTAATAGGCGTTGTTTGGTCAACAGTGAATGCAAATAAAATTGCGCAAGGTGCAAAAGGCTATGCAGACTTTACGAATTTAAAACCTATGACAACAGCTAATAAGGTGCAAACAGGCTCTATCGTTAAAACACTTATTGCTACAGGGGTGTTGCATCTTGTAACAGATAACAAACTCTCCTTGGATACCCCGGTTACTGAAATATTACCAGATATTGGCTTGCAAAATCCTTGGGCCTTGAACACACCAGTTCGGGTTAGACATTTACTTGATCATACGTCAGGGCTTGAAGACATTCGGCTTTGGCAATTATTAACGACAAAAGCAAAGCCTGATACGGCTCTAAAAGAAACCTTTACTGAAAGTCAGTTGCGTATTAGAAATCGCCCCGGAAGCCGCTTATCCTTTTCTAATCTTGGTTATGCAATTTTAGCTATGGTGATTGAAGCCGTTGTTAAAGAGCGCTATGAATCTTACTTAGATAAACATTTGCTTGAACCGCTGGGTATGCACATGAGTACATTTAATTTTGTTTCTCAAGTCGGGCAGTTTAGCGATCCTGCGCTTGCTATGGGCCATTTTGAAAATGGCGTTAGCCAAGCCACGTTACCAATGTTTTTAAGACCGGCAGGGCAGTTCACAACGACTGCTTATGATATGGCTTTGTTTGCGCAGTTTTTAATGGGCGATGGCAAGATTAATGACCGCATATTTATTGAACCGACATTATTAACAAGCATGGGAAAGCCTTTTAAAACAGAAGCTGCCTTAAATAATTTAACTGATATCGGCTATGCGCTAGGGGTCACTACACGTGACCGGCATAATGTGGTTGGCAAATGCCACAGTGGCTCTACTTTAGGTTACCGCACCAACTTTTGTTTTTTTCCTGAGCAAAAAAAAGCATTTTTTATCGCTTTTAATGCCGATGTAGAAACTGCAAATTACAAACAATTTGATAGCATGCTGATTAGCAACCTTGGTGTAAATAAGGCCGATGCAATAGCTCCATCAAAACCGCAAGTAGCGCTTGATGATTGGCAAGGGTTTTACACGCTTTCCCCAAACAGAATGAAAAGATTTGCCTATTTTGATCGCCTACTTCATTTTGCAACAGTGAGCTCAAATGGCGAAACGCTAACACTGTCACCATTTCAGTCTCAGCAAAAAACCTTGCTAGCTATAGGCGGTAATTTGTTTCGTGAAGAAACAAAGCGATTACCTTCACACACTCTGTATATTTCTGAAAATGGTCAACATATGATCAGTGATGTTTTTCGAACATATGAACAAACCAGTCTTTGGAAGTTGCTGCCGATGTGGCTCAGCCTCGTCATCGGCGTAATCGCCATACTATGGATATTAGTATATGGCGCTATTTGCTTGGTTAAGGGGCAATTAAGCTTGTCGTCACCTCTATTATTGCCTTTTACGGCGACGCTATTTCTTTTTGTACCGCTGCCTTTATTTTTAACTCAATCATTTTTAAATATTGGTGAGTTTACACTTGCCAGTGCATTGTTAGCATTAGCCACGACAATATTACCGTTTGCTATGGCTTACGGGTTATGGCGTATATTTGCTCATGAAAAGTTGAGTAAAATGAATTTGTTAAATAGTTTAGCAATGGTAGCTGCTTTGCAATGGTCACTCATTTTAGCACTTTGGGGTGTATTTCCCTTATTGCTTTGGAGCTAAAATGTTTAACAATTGTAGGTAAAATAGTGCATTGTTATGCACTGTTTGGTAATAAAATGTTCCTAATTATGGTGAATCACGTTAAAATCTGCTTACTATAATTACGGCAGGAAATCTAATGGATATCGGCGCACTGAGAGGTACTCAGGCTTTACGAAATAACGTTCTGAAATGGATGGGATTTTGCTTGGGTGTGCTTGCTAGTATCTTTGCCGTTTTTAATTTACTTGTTACAAACATGATTTTATTAGGGGCACTTGAAGTTATCTTCGCCCTGTTCTGTTTTTATATTTTCTTTTATACACGAAATCACAATGGTCATCGCTGGCAATCCGTAACATTATGTATTTTTTTAACGGTTTTAATCACGCTCGGCACGTATTTAAGTAACATAAAAAGCGTGTTGTTTATTTGGACATGTTCATTACCTATTTTGTTTTACTTGCTGTTAGGTAAACAAGTTGGTTTGTACCTTTCATTAATAGCCGCTGTCACTCAAGCCGCGATTCTATTAGCTAAACCTAGTTTAGAACCCCTTAATACTATTAATTTCTTACTTAATTTTTCTTTCACCTACATCAGTATTTGGGCGGTGTCTCATACCTTTGAAAACAGTCGTGCAGAGTATGGTCAGCGGCTCGAAAACTTAGCTTTACTTGACCCGTTAACGGGTGCTGGTAATCGCTTAGCAATGACACACTATTTTGAAATTGAACAAACAAATAAACATGGTTTGTTTATCCTTATGTTAGACCTTGATTATTTTAAAAAAATTAATGATCAATATGGCCACGAAATGGGAGATCGCGTTTTAATTGAGGTGACTAGGTTTTTCAGACAAAGGATTACTAAAGGATATGTGTTTCGTATTGGTGGTGAAGAGTTTGCTATTTTTTTACCAAACAGCGACCCTCAAGGTGCATTAGATTTTGCACAAGAATTAAGGGAGCAGTTAGCATCGACAATTCACAATATTGACGAGCAAGCGATCAACCTTACTGTGAGTATAGGTGTTGCTTGCTATACACCAAACCAAACCCTAAAAAGCTTTATAAAACGAGCTGACGATGCACTTTATCAAGCTAAACAGCAAGGCCGAAACAGAGTCGTAACGGCTTATGAGTTAAACCAACAATTAACCCGGTGTAATAAAGCGAGCTAGCGCTTTATAGACTTAACCCTTGTACATAGTGTCAAAATCAGGAATGTTCGCTTCCCATATTGGAATATCTTTGCCTATGTACTCGCGCATAGCATCAAAAAATAAACGTGTTCTTACTGGTAAGTCTCTGTGTGGGTAAACCGCGTACACGGCGCTGTAATCGAGTAATTCCATATCGGTTAAAATGGGCACTAAATCACCGCGTTTTACTTCATCATCAAGAATAAATGCCGGAGCAAGAACATAAGCATTGCCTGAAATAGCTTTCATCAAAAGTACTTCAGCATCGTTTGCACGAAAGACACTTTTAATGTTTTGCTCAATAATATCGCCATCGACATTACGATAGCGAATACCACTAATGCGTTTGCTTGGGCTTGAATAGCTAGCGGCAGGTAGCTCTTTTAAATCTTCAACATGCTTTGGCATACCGTAAGTTTCAATAAACTCAGGTGAGGCCAGCAGTAACATGCGGTTGCGGGCAATTTTTCGGGCAATAAATGATGAGTCTTTTGGCTCGCCAACGCGAAAAGCTAAATCATAACCTTCTGACACTAAATCAATTAGTCTGTCGTCTAAGCGAAGCTCCACTTCAACTTGTGGAAAGCGCTTTTGAAAGTCGTTAATGACTGGTTGAATATAACGCTTACCGATAATACTTGATGAGGTAATTTTTAACGTACCACGGGGTTCTTGGTGGTAATTCTCTGCAAGTCTTACGGTATCTGATAGCAAATCTCTAAGTTCAGCTGCTTTTTTTACCATTTCAGCACCAGCGGCAGTTAACGAAAAAGATCGCGTGGTACGATTGAGTAAACGTACCCCTAATTCATCTTCAAGACGGCTAATTTGTTTTGATATGACTGAACGGTCTATATTTCTAGACTCTGCGGCTTTAGCAAATGAGCCTCGTTCAATCACTTCAAGTAACATTAATAAGCGGCTGGTGGTATCCATAGCAGTTCCTTAAACTTTATTGGTGCCATTCTGGCATTAATGAATTTAAAAATCTATCGTTTTTATCCTCTAATTAGTTCCGTAACATTGTCTCCAATCTATTAACAGGAGAGTCGTGATGAACAAATCTATTCTTGCAGTGGCAGTGACCATTGCGAGCTTAACGCTTGCAGGGTGTGGCACAGAAGCCAACCAAGCAGCGCAGCAACAGCATTTACAACCTATCGATGTAGCGCAAGTACTTGTTAAGCCAGTACAAAATTGGCACACCTATACAACGCGTTTAGAAGCACCCCAAGAAGTTGCCCTTATGCCGCGTGTTTCGGGTGTGATTGATAAAATTAACTTTAAAGAAGGTGACAGCGTTAAAGAAGGCGATTTGCTTTTCACCCTTGATGCTCGTCCTTTTGCTGCCGTGGTTGATAGCTTAAAAGCGCAAATCGAGAGTGCAAAGGCGGCACTTGAGCAAGCAAAAAGTGAAGCAAAACGAGCAGAGCGCTTAACTGAACGTAAAGCGATTTCTACTGAGCAAGCTGAATCTCGTAAATCAACGCTAAGACAACGCGAAGCTCAATTGCTAGCTCTACAAGCTGAGCTTACTGCCGCTGAGCTTGATTTAGCATTTACCCAAGTGCGCTCGCCAATCGATGGCGTTGTATCGCGCGCTAATATCACCAAAGGTAACAACGTGCTTGCTGGTCAAAGTGTGTTAACAAGCATTGTTTCAAACCAGCAAATGTATGCTTATTTTGATATTGATGAGCGCACGTGGAATCAGTCATTCGCTGATGTGACTGCGCAAAGTGAACAAGCGGTTGTGATGCAAAAAGTGGGTGAAACCAGTTTTAACTTTAATGGCATAATCAACTTCATTGATAATCAAATTAACGAAACTACCGGTACTCTTCGTGTTCGTGCCGTGTTCGAAAACGATGAGCAACAACTGCGTGCAGGTTCATTTGCTCGTATTAAGCTTGCAGCCAATAAAGTAAGCGAAAAAGTAATCGTGCCAGAGCGTGCAATTGGGACAGATTTGAAGAACCGTTTTGTACTCACTGTCGGTGAAGGCAATGTTCTTGAATATAAATTAGTGACAGTTGGTGAGCGTTACGGCAGCCTACGAGCGATTACATCGGGCTTAAACGAAAACGATGTGATAGCCGTAAATGGCCCTGCGCGTGTAGGCCCTGGTATGCCTATTTCACCAAACACAGTCACTATAAATAGCGACGGAATTGCATTCACTCTTTCAAATAATCAATCTGATCTAGTCGCGAAGAAGTAGGGCAAAATGAAATTTTCACACTTTTTTATCCAGCGACCCATCTTTGCAGCGATGCTGTCGCTTATCTTTCTCATCGCAGGGGCAATCTCGTTATTTCAATTGCCAGTGAGTGAGTACCCAGAGGTAGTGCCGCCGACGGTTGTTGTGACGGCAAGTTACCCGGGTGCAAACCCAACGGTAATTGCTGAAACAGTGGCGACGCCGCTTGAGCAAGAAATCAATGGTACTGAAAACATGTTGTATATGTTTTCGCAAGCAACCAGTGATGGTCGCATGACGTTGACGGTAACCTTTGCATTAGGCACTGATTTAGACCGTGCACAAGTCCAAGTGCAAAACCGTGTAAATAGTGCACTACCACGCTTACCGCAAGAAGTTCAGCGTTTAGGTGTTGTAGCCGAAAAGTCATCACCAGATTTAACCATGGTGGTGCATTTATACTCACCAGAAAAAACGCATGATACAACTTACTTAGCGAACTATACTGATTTGTATATCAAAGACCAAATTGCACGTCTTCCTGGTGTGGGTGATGTTCGGATGTTTGGTGGTGGTCAATACTCAATGCGTGTTTGGCTTAACCCTGATGCACTCTCTGCACGTGACTTAACAGCCATGGACGTAGTAAATGCATTACGCGCGCAGAACCAACAAGTAGCTGCGGGTAGTTTAGGTGCACAACCAACTTCGAAAAGTAATCAATTTCAAATTCTGATGAATGTAAAAGGGCGCTTAAGCTCACAAGAAGAATTTGAAAATGTGATCATCAAAGTAGGTGAGCAAGGTCAGCTTACACGCCTAAGTGATGTAGCACGCCTTGAGTTAGGCCAAGACACCTATGCACTAAGAGCAATGTTAGATGGTCAACCAGCCTTGGCAATGCCAGTGTTCCAACGCCCGGGTTCAAATGCTATTGAGCTTTCTGATCAAGTGCGTGAAACTATGAAAGTGTTATCAAAAGACTTTCCGGCAGGTGTTGAATACGACATTGTTTATGACCCAACAATTTTCGTACGCGGCTCTATCGATGCTGTTATTAAAACGCTACTTGAAGCAATTGCGTTAGTGGTAATCGTTGTTGTGGTGTTTTTACAAACATGGCGTGCATCGGTTATCCCACTGATTGCTGTACCGGTGTCTTTAATTGGTACGTTTGCGGTTATGCAATGGTTAGGTGTATCGATTAATACCTTATCGCTATTCGGCTTGGTACTTGCCATTGGTATTGTTGTTGATGATGCCATCGTTGTGGTTGAAAACGTTGAACGTAATATCGAGCAAGGCTTATCACCACTCGAAGCAACCCGAGTTGCGATGACCGAAGTAACAGGACCAATTATCGCTATTGCACTCGTACTTTGTGCGGTATTTATTCCAACGGCGTTCATTACGGGGTTATCTGGTCAGTTTTATAAGCAATTTGCGTTAACCATTACTATTTCAACGGTTATCTCAGCGTTTAACTCGTTAACATTATCGCCTGCGTTATCGGCGTTATTATTAAAAGGACATGATGCAAAACCAGACCGTTTAACTAAGTTATTAAACCGCGTATTCGGTAATTGGCTGTTTAAACCTTTTAACCGCTTGTTTGATAAAGGCGCCAATGGCTACGAAAAGCTGGTGCAAAAACTGATTCGTATGAGTGTGATTGTATTAGTCGCTTATGTTGCACTTGTGGGTGGCACAGTTAAATTGTTTGATGCTGTTCCGGGTGGTTTTATTCCACAGCAAGACAAGCAATACTTAGTGGCTGTTGCACAGTTACCTGATGCGGCAAGCTTAGATAGAACCCAAGAAGTCGTGCAAGAAATGGAAAAAATTGCATTACAAGTACCGGGTGTTGCAAACACAGTATCGTTTCCAGGTTTATCTGTGAACGGTTTCACAAATAGTCCTAATAGCGGCATTGTGTTTACTCCGCTTGCCCCTTTTGAAGAGCGTCAAGATCCGAGTATGTCGGCAATGGCAATTGCGGCGCAGTTAAATCAAAAGTTTGCTGCTATTGATGAAGCATTTGTTGCGGTATTCCCGCCACCGCCAATTCAAGGTTTAGGTACAACGGGTGGCTTTAAACTGCAAATTGAAGACCGTTCTAATAAAGGCTTTGAAGCACTCTTTAATAGCTTACAAGCAACCATTGCTAAAGCGCAGCAAGACCCAGCATTGATGGGCCTTTACTCAAGCTTTAGAATTCAAGTGCCACAAATGGATATCGACATCGACCGTGAGCAAGCGCTAATTCAAGGTATTCCACTTGATGAAGTGTTCAATGCCTTACAAGTGTACTTAGGTTCGATGTACGTAAATGACTTTAACTTGTTTGGTCGTACTTATCAGGTTAACGCACAAGCTGATGCTGATTACCGTCAAGATCCTGAGCAAATTTTGAATCTTAAAGTGCGTAACCGCATGGGTGAGATGGTGCCATTAGGCTCTGTATTAACGGTCACGCCAACAACAGGGCCAGATCGTGTAATGCACTATAACGGTTATCCTACAGCTGAATTAAATGGTAGCCCAGCACCTGGTTATAGCTCTGACCAAGCACAACATGCGATTGAAGCAATCCTTGCTGAGACATTACCAAATGGTATTGAGTTTGAGTGGACGGAAGTAACTTATCAGCAAATATTAGCGGGTAATACCATGGTGTATGTTTTCCCACTAGTTGTATTGCTTGTGTTCATGGTACTTGCGGCGCAATACGAGAGCTTAAGATTACCACTGGCTATTATTTTGATTGTGCCTATGACGATTTTCTCGGCCTTGTTAGGTGTGTGGTTTGTCGGTGATGACAACAATATCTTCACGCAAATCGCATTAATCGTACTGGTTGCACTAGCAAGTAAAAACGCCATCTTGATGGTTGAGTTTGCACGAGATCAGCATAAAGGAGGGATGTCTCACCTTGAAGCTATCATCAAAGCGTGTCGCTTACGACTTCGCCCAATTTTAATGACATCAATTGCCTTTACGGCAGGCGTTGTACCCCTTGTTTTAGCAACAGGTGCTGGTGCTGAGATGCGTCATGCCATGGGTAACGCGGTGTTCTCAGGCATGATTGGTGTAACTGTGTTCGGCTTATTGTTCACCCCGGTATTTTATATGTTAGTCACAAAAAAATCGCAGAAGGAGCAACACGATGCATAAGCCACTTCATGCAATCTTTAAACAAGGCAAACTAGTCAGTGCGATGCTGTTAGCCGGTGCACTGGCAGGCTGCGCACAAAGCGTCGATATGCAAGAGCAGCAAGTGAGCCTGACACAATTTGTAAGTGATACACAAATTGGTGAGCAAAATGAAGGTGCGAGCGAAAATAACTGGTGGCGCAGTTTAGATTCAGCGCAGTTAAACAATTTAGTGACTGATGCATTAGCAATGAATCACGACCTAAAAACCAGCCAACTTCAACTTGATGCAGCCATTGCCCGTTTAGGTTTAGCCCGTGCGGATTATTATCCGCAGGGCAGCCTAAGCGTAGGCGCAGAGCGCAGCAGCTTAGATGGCGCAATTACCCGCCAATCAAACGCAGGGGTTAATGTTAATTGGCAGCTCGATTTGTTTGGCCGTATTACCGCGCTGGTGGATGCAGCTAATGCAGGTGCACTAAACCAAGCAGAGCAGCTAAGAGCACTACAGGTTGAAGTGGTTTCTGCTGTGGTGCAAGGCTATGTAAGCTATCAAGGTAATGTGCAAAAGCAAGCTATCATTGAAATGCAAATCGAGGCACTCGAGCAAAGTATTGATGTGCTAAAAGCGCGAGTAGAAGAGGGGGTTGCAAATGAGCTTGATCTTAACCGCACCCTTGCGCAGTTAAAGCAGCAACAAGCGCTTATTCCTGAGCTTAGTTACTTGCAATATCGCGACTTAGCAACCCTAGCGGTGCTAACCGGCCGACTTGCAAGCGACATAACATTGATTGAAGAGCCTGAATTATTAAGCCACGAGTTTAGCGTGTCGTTTAGTAAAGCAAGCGAAGCAATGGCTCTCAGACCAGATATCACCAGTGCTTTATATCAGTTTAGTCAGGCTTATTCATTGAGTGTTGCAGCCTCAAAAGCACTTTTGCCAGATATTAGTCTGGCAGGGTTTGCAGGTGTGGTGAGTTTAACCAGCAATGGTTTAGAAGATACCGTGCAACAATGGCAAGTAACGCCAAAAGTTGAATGGTCATTACTCAGCTATCCTGCATTATTAGCTCAGCGTGATGCACAGCAGTTTTTAAGTGAAGCCGCTTACAGTGACTATCAAAGTAAAGTATTAAAAGCGATTAGCGATAGTGAACTTACTTTGCAAAGACTAGTCAAACAGCAGCAACAGTTAAATTATGCTGATCAGCGTTTTAATTATGCGAATAAAGCATTTGGTCAAGCTCAAGCAATGTATCAAGAAGGACAAATTCCTTACTTAGAGTTGTTAGATGCGAGACAGGATGTTTTAATAGCGCAAGAGAACGCTGTTGATTCAACAATTGCTTCATTGCAGGCCAAAGTAAGTGCTTATCAAGCGTTTAATGGTCGTTGGAGCTTTGAACTAAACAACCTTTAACCCAGAGTATTAAATGTCGCATATTCAACAAACTACAGATCTTCCGTCAACAATGCGCGCGCTAGCAGTGGTTGAGCCCAATGACGCAATTGCGTTAGCTGAGCTTTCTTTGCCAGTACCGAGCCCTGAAGGCAATGAGCTTTTGATAAAAGTTGAATATGTGGGCTTAAATCATGTTGATGCCAACTTTGCAAAACAAGGTTTTTGTAAGTGGCATTACCCGCATGTATTAGGTCATGATGCTGTTGGGGTGGTTGTTCAGGCAAATAAAGGTGTATTCCCTGGTGTTGGTGCACGCGTTGTATGGCACGCTAGCCTTGGTGATCAAGGTGTGTTATCTGAATACACCACGGTGCCTAATTATGCGGTATCGGTTGTGCCAGATAACGTATCACCTGCAGACGCTGCAACCTTACCTTGTTCAGGTATGACGGCATTAATTGCCCTTGATAAGTTGCAGCTGAGCGAAGGGGATTCACTGTTTATTGACGCAGGGGCAGGTGGCGTTGGCCAATTTGCTATTCAATTTGCTAAGCAACGTGGCGCAACCGTATTTACAACTGCCAGCAAACACAATCATAAGTTACTTAAGCAATTAGGTGCTGATGTGGTGTTTGATTACAAAGACCCAAAACTTGAAGATAAAATTCGCCGTGAATTAGGCCCGCAAGGCTTTGATGCGGTGCTTGATTGTATTGGTGGCGATACCACCATTCGTAACGTTGAGTTAATGCGCTTTTGTGGCCGTATTGCCTGTTTAAATGAATTACCTAAGTTTGAACAAGAACTGATGTTTAGACGCGCACCAAATATTGGCATTGTATCGTTAGGCGGAGCGTGGCTTGCAAATAGCTTATGTGCGCAACAAAAGCTGAGTTTTATGGGTAACTTATTACTCGATAATGCAGCTCGTGGCGAGATAAAATTGCCGCAAATCCATGCCGTAGACTTTACCGCCGAGGCTGTTTCAGCGGCATTAAATAAACAACTTGCTGGTGGCTTTACCGGTAAACAAGTTGTGCAAGTAAGCGGTTAATTTTGCAAACTCACTGCCCAGTCATACTGTTTGATGGTCAGTGCAATCTGTGCCATTTTTGTGTTCGTATTATTGTTCGCTTTGATAAGCAAATAACCTTTAAGTTATGCCCCATGCAAAGCGATAAAGGTGAGCGTTTATTAAAGGCTCAGAAAGTTAAAGATCCACTTTCCTCAATGTTAGTCATTGATAAAAATCAGCTATACAAACAAAGTGACGCTGTGTTATTTATCGCAACTCAATTAGGTTTTCCATTCTCTTTGGCTAACGTTTTCAAGCTACTGCCAAAAGGCTTTCGCGATCGTATGTATGATTGGCTTGGCCGTAATCGTTATCGGTTTTTTGGTCAACGAACACAATGTAAGTTACTGACCGAAAAACAAAAGCGGCATTTTTTATAAACATTTAAAGTAAAGCTTGCTATTCTCGTTATTGGGAACAAATAACAATAATAACAATATGAACATTCTCTTTCTAATTTTAAGCACGGTTTACATTGCTTTACTGCTCTTACAACCATCACTGTCTCAGCCTTTACTAGCGCTTTTTAAAACCTTACCAATCGGTATATTGATTGTTATGGTATTAAAAGCACGCAGTCAGTTACAAAATCGCACTTTTATTACTTTATTGTTTGCACTTAGTTTTTCCGCACTAGGTGATGTGCTACTTGCAATCGATAGTGGGCAGCTGTTTATTAGCGGTTTAGCAGCATTTTTTGTAAGTCACGCTTTTTATATTATTACCATGTTGCCAATTAAAAATTGGCGAATAGAAGTTGTACTCCTTTATCTATTTTTGGCCATCATTGTTTTTTGCTTATTCTATCCAAACTTAAATGGCATGCTCATTCCCGTGCTTTTCTATATGTTGGTGCTCACTATAATGGCAAGCCTTACTTGGATGACAGATAAATCGAACGGTTTATTAGTGCTAGGTGGCGCAGTGTTTGTTGTATCAGACTCTATACTTGGCCTAAACCGCTTTTATTTAGAAATAGCGCATGCAGATATCGCAATCATGTGTAGTTATTATTTAGCGCAATTTTGTTTGATTAAAGGGTTTTTGCAGGCAACGAGTAAACATAAATAGCCGCAGTGGCTCAGTATTGATTGCCGTGATAAAATGCGTGCGTTTTAATTTTCGAGATTTCCCATGGCAAATACAGCGCACGCACTGCACATTCTTGTTAAACATAAAGAACAAGCTGAAGACATCATCAAGCAACTTAAAAAAGGGGCTAAGTTTCAGACTTTAGCTAAAAAATATTCAACCTGTCCGTCGGGTAAAAAAGGCGGCGACTTAGGTGAATTCAGACGCGGGCAAATGGTGCCACAGTTTGACAAAGTAGCATTCAGCGGCGAAATTTTAGAACCACATTTAGTTAAAACGCGCTTTGGTTGGCATGTAATCAAAGTGCTATACAGAACGTAAAGTTTAACGCCTGCCTAAAACTAATAAGACACGTTGTTAGCCCTTAATATTTATTATTAGTGAGTTGAAGCCTGTGGTTTTAACTCGTTTTTGGACAAAAACACGTTAGAGTATTTAATCAATAACGCCCGGTTATGGGGCGAGTATTAGCTTGCTAAACTGGTGAGGAACGAACCCGAGCAAGCTGTTACGAGTCCCTTCCATAAACCGCTTGTTATATTTACAATTCGATCATGTCCGCGATTTGATAACCAAGATTGGTAATTCTAAATACTTCACCTTTATGACCACGATCTTCAATTAAATATTCATTCTCTAGTTCTTGGATAGCTGATTTCCAGCGAGCTACCTCTCTAGGCTCTTGTGATGAAATCAAATTTTTCCCATTTGTTTGAACGTCATCACCACCAATATAACTTAGCGACATAATTGTGCCACCGCTATCGAGGCTAGCTTCTTTAAGTAATATACGAGCTTCGTTTGATAGTTTTGGAATTGAAGTATTTGATTCTACAATTTCGCTTTGAGTTGAGAATGAATCACTTACCTCAAATTGAAATAAAGAGTGTTCATTAACTTTAAGTTGAAGGTGACGATAAAATTTTTCTTTAAAATCAGAATGACTATCATAACCTTCATATAAGCCACGAGATTGACAAGATTTTTTAAACTTACTTAATTCTGAATATTGGTCGGGGTCAACGGTATCCATTACGACAGGCTGACTGGAAAAATAGAGCATTGCGGGCTTGTCAGCCGCGATATGTTTTTCAATTTCCTCAACAGTCCCACTAGCGTACTCAGTAGTGGCTGTTCCAATACGAGTCCAGAAAACACCGACGAGGAAATCACATTTATCTAAAATTTGATTGTTTATAATTTCCTGAGGAGATGCCCCCATTTCTGGAGATGAATGAGATTCCCATCCAACAGGTAACAAAACAATATTTCGTGACTTTGAATGAACAGCATTCCATTCATATATTACATCACGAATGATCGTTCTTTCAGATGCTACATCCCCTGGTGAAGCAATCATTACATTGAATACTTTGGCTTCGTAACTCATAACCTGAACTCTCCTTGTAAATATAACGCCGCAATATGGGGCGCATAAAAGCTTGGCTAAAATAGGAACGAATTGACGCAGCCAAGCTTTTTGCGTCCCTTCATAATTGCCTTGTTAGCTTTTAGTAATACTCATCATATGGGTTTTCTGTTTCCAGCTTTTCATAGCAATCTCTGCAAAAATACTTCCAATTTTCAATACCTTTCATATTACCGAAATCGACGCCCTGTATTTCACTTTCAAGTTCCAATTCCGAGCAACTTTCACACTCAACGGTGGGTTCGTAATAACCACATACATAACAAGTGTCAATTGCATCTTCAATAACAAATGAATCTCTTTTGCAGGCACTACATTCCCAAACATTTTCGAAGTTTATGACTTCATTTTCTATTCTAGATTTTGCTCTTTGCTCAAGTTCATCGACATATTTATCAAGTTTCATTACTTCTTGGTCTAAGGGGTAAGGTAAGTTGGCGATAATGTCTTCATCTAAATGTTTTTGGCAAAATTCAGTATAAAAACCTACTAGCGTTACAAAATTTGATTTTATTTGCTCAATCGATAAATTGAACTCAAAGTGAACAATCTGATTTCTTAAGTCTGATGCTGTTTTTATCGCTGAAAAGTCTGAAGAATCAAATTCTACTTTTGATATTTTTTCTAACCGGCTAATGGCAAGCCATAGATCTACAGTGTGTTTTGGTTTATCAATATTAGAGTATATTAATATTTCTTGAGTCCACCTTAGCCTTTCTTTTAAACAGGTTTCAATTGCTTGTACGAGCAATAAAATTGCAAATTTCCAATGTTCTTCTGACTTTTCTGCCTGCACTGCTTTTGATATTGACTCAATAAAAAAACTTTTTGAGTTCTCAAGTAGTGTCATTTTAAGTTTGGACAAATTCACCTCGGTCAGAAATAAAAGCTAACATGTTTATAGCGAGCTAATCGCGCGTTTTTCTACCACAGCGTAGCTCGTTTTTCTTATTAGATTATTTCTAACAAACTTGTTAACTAATTACCAGTGTTATTAAAATTTAGGAGTTCTCGCTTTTACCTCAGGATAAAAACGAGCGATTGGGTCGTTTTCTTGACTATACGAGCGACTGAGCTAAAACTGTATATATACAGCTTCATTTCAAAGGAATGAAAATGAATACTCGCTCTCCTTATTTAAACTACATTGCAGACTATATGCTCACTCGTCAGTATTCATTAAGAACAATTAACGCTTATTTAGGTTGGATCGGAAAATTTATTCACTTTCACAACAAACGTCACCCAAGCTCAATGGGAGATGCAGAAGTCAAAGCGTTTTTAGACCATATTGTATTAAAACGTAATATGTCACCTAGAACACAAAGTGCAGCTTTAAATGCGCTCGCTTTTTTATATAAACATATTGTCAAAAATGAGCTTTCTTTAAACTTGAATTTTGCACGAAGTAATCGACAACCCAAGCTGCCTGTAGTGATGACGCCTGATGAAGTAAAGCAATTGATGAGTCATCTTTCCAAGCGATATTACTTAATCACGGGGTTAATGTATGGAAGTGGTTTGCGTGTGATGGAAGCGGTGCAATTGCGAGTAAAGGACATTGATTTTGATTACAAATGCATTCAAATTTGGAATGGAAAAGGCAACAAGCATCGTATAGTTACTCTTGCAACGGAGTTGATCCCATTACTTAGAAATCAAATTTTGCAAGTTGAAGAATATTTAAGATTAGATTTACAAAACGAGCGATACGCAGGTGTGTGGATGCCTAACGCTTTAACTCGTAAATATCCCTCAGCTAATAAATCACTAGCGTGGCAATACTTATTTCCTTCCTACAAATTAAGTGATGACCCAGAAACTGGCGAGATACGTCGCCACCATTTCCACCCTACATGTGTTAGAAAAGCGATTAAAAAAGTATTAAAGCAAACCAATATTACAAAGGTTATTACGCCTCATACCTTGCGCCATTCATTTGCAACGCACCTATTGCAAAGTGGCGCCGATATTCGCACCGTTCAAGCACAATTGGGCCATTCTGATGTCAAAACCACACAGATTTACACCCATGTTTTACAACAAGGAGCAAACGGTGTTGTAAGCCCATTAAGCAAAATTTTCTAGCTATTATTAAAGATGCGTTAACTTATGATTCAATGTGTAGGGCTTGGGCCGTTTCTTGATTCCTCAAAGCAGCAGTTAGAGCATTTAACCTAACTTATTTTGGGGCATAATCAAGGTATGGCTTATTTTTTGATTTAGGCACAGAGCCATCATTCAGTACCAACTCATTTATATTCAAAAATGGTTTTCTACGAATAAGTTTATACACGACAAAAGTGCCTGGAGTACTTTTTAAATATATGTGTTGTGCACATTGCTACTGTGCGCTACTATTTGTATATTGATGCACAATAGGACAGTGCAAGGATATGGCTATAAATTTTAAGGATGAATGGCTCGAAGCATTCTATGAAGAGGATAAACGGCATCGATTAATCCCTGAGGTTATAGAGAATGCTTTATATCGTAAGCTAGAAATATTAGATGCAGCAAAGTCTGAAGCTGACTTAAGAGTACCACCAGGTAACCGGTTTGAACATCTTGAAGGTAACTTGAAAGATTGGTGTTCAATACGAGTGAACAAACAGTATCGATTGATTTTTAAGTGGGTTGATGGTGTAGCAGAAAACACCTATTTAGACCCTCATAAGTATTGAGGTAAGAGTTATGCGTATAACAAAGCGTCGTCCTGTGAGTGTAGGTGAAATGCTCAAGCTAGAGTTTTTGGAGCCTATGGGCATTACATCAAAAATTTTAGCTGAAGCAATGGGTGTACATAGAAATACAGTTAGTAATTTGATTAATGGCGGTAGCTTAACAGCGCCCCTTGCAATTAAACTTGCTGCATCGTTAGGGAATACCCCAGAGTTTTGGCTTAATATCCAGCACTCTGTAGATTTATGGGATACGAGAAATCGTTATCAAGAAGAAGCTAAATCTGTAAAACCTTTGTTTTCTGCTCAAGAATCTTCACTAAGTACATCACAAACTATTTAAAGAACTCGTAACGTATATTGTTAATACACAATCTTGATCATTCCGGCAAATTCATTTGCTAGTGAAGCTGAAAAAGATGAGTTAAAAGCTTTCGTACAGAAGTTTTTATAATTAGCTTTTTCATCTGACAATATTTCGTGGCAGGTAATGCAAAAAGCCACGCTAACACATAGGTGTTAGCGGGCATTATTCATCTAATGTAGGAGCCAATTAGCTCACTCTACTAACTTAATTTAGTGTAGGCTGCACATCTAAGCCATAGCCAAACATTACTGCTAAAACTAATACAACCGATGCTGCGACCATTAGCTTAATCAACAGTGGTAAACAGAATCTAAACCAATGGCCGTAAGGCACACCAGCCATGCCTAAAATACCCATAAGTACAGCATTTGTAGGGATGATCATATTTGAAAAGCCATCACCAAATTGATAAGCAAGTACGGCGACTTGCCTTGGTACACCGACTAAATCACCTAGTGGTGCCATTAGTGGCATAGTGACATAAGCCTGCCCAGAACCTGAAGGGATAAAGGTATTGAGTAGGGTTTGAATAACCAACATGCCAATTGCAGATATTTCAGCTGATACATAAGAAAGCGGTAACGACATGCCATGTACAAGGCTATGCAGGATTTGACCGTCTTCTAAAATAAGGGCAATACCGCGTGCAACACCAATTAACACTGCGGTGGTAACAAGATCAGATACGCCTTCTATAAATTTGTTTGCTGCTTCGTCAGCAGAAAGTTTACCTAGAATGGCGACAACTACACCCCAAGCAATAAAAACACCGCCTAGTTCGTATAAGTACCAGCCTTTTGTAGCGATGCCCCATACTGCAATTGCAAGGGTAATAATAAAGCTGCCTAAAATAAGTTTATGGCGCAGGGCTAGTGCTGGGTAACTTGTTGCTGTTTGATTTTCGAGTGGGCAAGGCACGCCAATCATCATTGATTTAGATGGGTCGTTAGCTACCTTTTTGGTGTATTGCCAAACATGATGAAAACCAATGAGCACGAATGGAATAAAAATGGCTAAACGTAACCACAGGCCAGAGTAAACAGGAATGCCTGCAATTTGCTGTGCGATTAATACGGTAAATGGGTTAAATGCCGAAACACCATAACCAATACCATAACCTGCGACTATCATACCCACGGCGGTCATTGCGTCTAAGCGCATTGCTTTACAAAGCGCTACTAAAATAATAACAAAAGGAATATATTCACCGGCGGTACCAATACTGCTTGATGCCAAGGCAAAGCAAAACACCACCATAAAAATTAACCGCTGCGGCTTTTTACCGTGGCGCTCTAAAAGCCTACCAATGAGTGCATCGACAGTGCCTGTCGCACGTGCAATAGCTAATACGCCACCAACAATTAACACAAAGAAAATAACATCTTGAGCAGCAGCAAACGCGCGGGGTATGGCTTGTAATAAATCCCATGGGGTTAAGTAATGCCGCTCAGCAACCGTTTGATAGGTACCCGCAACGACCATTTCGCGGCCAGATTCACTTAATGTGGTAGTGAAAAAACCTTGTGGTACTAACCATGTAGCAATAAGCGCAACGACCATCATGCTAAGCAGAAGTATCAAGGTATGTGGAACTTTAAAACGTAAACCCATTTATTCTCCGTAATTATGTTAGGTATTTAAGTTAAATTCTTAAAATCATAACATGATAAAAGCTGATAGGTTGCCTCTTAACTAAACACACTGTTAAAGATTGTAGTAATTTAGATACAAAAAAGGCCAGAAATCTGGCCTTTTGATAATGATTGAAATTTTATTTAGCTAAACCAAATGGGTCATCAATGCTATGAGCCGGCTCGGTAAACCAGCGCGGACCTTCGTCTGTCATATAAAAGTGATCTTCTAAGCGAATACCAAACTCATCAGGTACGACAATCATAGGTTCATTACTAAAACACATACCTGTTGCGAGTGGGGTAGGGTTTCCACCAACTAAGTATGGCCATTCATGAATATCTAACCCAATGCCATGGCCTGTTCTGTGTGGACAGCCCGGTGTTTGATATTCTGGCCCCATGCCATTTTCGGCTAGGTACTGTCTTGCAGCATCATCTACTTTGCCACATGGCTCACCAATTTTTGCAGCAGCAAAAGCAGCAAGTTGGGCATTTTTCTCGTGCTGCCAAAACATACGTTGACGTTCGGTTGCTTCACCAAATACATAAGTACGGGTTATGTCTGAGAGGTAATCATGCACTTTACAGCCAGTATCAATCAGTACCACGTCACCTTTTTTAAGGGTTTGCGGGTTTTTAACACCATGCGGGAAAGACGACGCAACACCAAATAACACAATACAAAAATAGTTACCCGGTGCGCCGACTTTTTGGTGGGCTTTTTTAATAAATGCTTCAACCTCAGTGGTGGTGATGCCCTCATAAAGCATGCTCGCCGTTGCTTTGTGTACTTCTAAAGTCATGTCCATAGCACGTTGCATTAAGGCAAGTTCATTGGCTGATTTATGCATGCGGCAGTGAGCCGTTACGCACTGTGCGTTAATAATGTTGTAATTGCTATTAGCTTTATTAATGCCGTCGTAGATGAAAAACTGTGCGCTTTCATCAATACCAAGGGTGCCGTTTTTGCTAATGCCCATTTCTGAAAGTACATCTACACACAGTTGGTAAGGATTTTCGTGCTCTTGCCAACCTCGAATTGGGCCATCAATCACCATAAAATCGTTTAAGCTGCCGATTTCAAAAAATGGTGCTATGTATTGCACATCACCTTTAGCAGGTAAAATCGCGCCAACTAAACGCTCACTTGCGTACCAACGCATACCCGTAAAATAGGCAAGGTTAGTACCTGCATTCAAGTAAATTGCGTCAATATTGTTTGCTTGCATATACGCTTGTGCTTTTGCGATACGCGCATGAAATTCGTCGTTTTGAATAGGGGTTAAATCTGTTGTCATATCTGACAAAGAGTCAAGCGCCTGCTCTGGCGTTTGTGTGCCAATACCATATGTTGTCATTGTGTACTCCTTGGTTTTTTTTGCATTGTGGCTTGAGTGAACAGCTGATGCAAACTCACTGCGACTAATCGCATAATATTCGTATTTGTGGCGATTATTGTTAGCATGCGCAAAAAATAAGGAGCGACAATGCAAGTTAATTACTTAAAAAGACAAGCTGAATTTAAAGCCTTGCTAGAACAACAAGGTTACAGCGCCATGTTAGTACTTGGTCATGAAAATATCCGTTACTTAAGTGGTTTTAGTGGTAATGCCGCTTATGCATTAATTACTCAAAACGCGTGTGTGTTGATCACTGATTACAGATACCACCAACGAGCAATTGCAGAAACAACAGGATTTGAAGTTGTTTGCCGAGACAGAGACAACGAAACTCTTGGTCATTGTTTTAACAGACACCTTAGCCCAAACAGCCATGTCGCATTTGATGCAAGTTATGTCACAGTAGCAATTTGGCAAGGTGTGGCAGATGATCTTAGCGGCCATACTTTAACAGCAGTAAACGGCTTAATAGAAAAACTAAGACGCGTTAAAGATAGCTGGGAAGTGGCGCAAATAAAGGCTGCCGCAGCCATCGCTGATGAAGCATTAGCACAAACGCTGCCTTATTTTAAACCGGGTGTAACCGAGCGTGACCTTGCCTTAGAGCTTGAATTTAGAATGCAAAAGCTAGGATCAGAGGGTATGTCGTTTGCAACCATTATGCTGTTTGCTGAACGTTCTGCCTTGCCACATGGTAATCCATCAGATCAGGTGTTAAAGCAAGGTGACTTTGTAACGCTTGATTTTGGTGCCGTTGTAAATGGTTATCGCTCAGATATGACTCGCAGTTACATTATTGGCGAAGCATCAGAAAAACAAACCCGTATTTATAATACTGTTCTAGATGCACAAAATACAGCACTTGAAATGGTTAAACCGGGTGTTAATTGTTTAGATTTAAATGCCATATCAAACAAGGTGATTGCTGATGCGGGCTTTGGCGAGTACGCAGGTAAAGGTCTTGGCCATGGTTTAGGGTTATTTTTACATGAAGTGCCATTTATCAACACACTGACAGACTACAAGCTTGAAGTAGGAAATGTGATCACCATTGAGCCTGGCATTTATATACCAGGCTACGGTGGTGTGCGCCTTGAAGATGACATAGTTGTCACCGAGTCAGGCTTTGAGGTGCTTACTCATGCGCCTAAGCCATTCATAATCTAAGGTTCATTTTTTAGCATAGGCTAAGCGGGCTAAACGATCAGTTACGTGGTAACTATCAAGCCCGCTAACGGCCACTGTGCCAATGGCTTCAATATCGACAAAGCCATCTTCTTGCAGACACGCCTCATCTAAGTAGATATCAGTTATTTCACCTATGATAAGCTCCGTGCCATTGATGGCAAGGTGGTGGTGTTCTTTGAGTTCAAGGGCATATTTAAGCTTACTTTCTTTAACAAAAGGCGCCGTAAAGTTATTTAGGTATTGAGTAGTAAGCCCTGTTGCATCAAATTCAGACTCGTCTTTATCGTAGCGTGCCGATGTTTGGTGCGCTTTGCTATAAATGTCTTTGTTGACATGGTTAATCGTATATTGCTTAGTCGCTAGTAAGTTCTCTAGGGTATGGCGAGGCACTGAATGAGGGCGAATTATCATACCCACTAAAGGGGGATGTGCGCCAAGATGAAATACTGAACTAACAATGGCTAAATTAGTTTGGCCGTTACTATCTTGTGTGCCGACTAGGTTAGCACTTTTAAATCCCGACAAACTATTAATTAAATGGGCGCGGTAGCGGCTTTCTAAATCTGCAATGGCTTGCTTTGTTAAATGCATAATTGTCCTGTTACCAGTCTATGGGTTTTCCTTGCCAGTCAAAGTAGGCTGGGCTGGGTGATTGTTGTAAATAATCAGCATCACTTATCAATGAATACAGCTGATCGGCTACAAACTCAGGGGTAAATAACTTTCCTTCGGGTACATTTGCCTGAAACGGTTTTGATAGTGGTGTATCAGTGGTACCCGGGTGAAATAACACGCAATGGCATTGTTTATAGCGCCTGCTAAGTTCGATCGCAGCAGATTTAAATAACATATTTAAAGCTGCCTTCGAGGCACGATAGCTATACCAACCGCCTAGATTATTATCACTAATGCTGCCAACCCGCGCACTAAGTGCACAAATCACTGTTGCTACTTGCGGCTTTAAAAGCGTTGAGAATAAAGTCACACAGCGAATTGGCAGTAGGGCGTTTGTATGCATGCTATTGATAAAGTGCTGCTCAGATATTTGTTCAAGTTTACGTTCAGGCGCATTAGCTGGATCATGTAATAGGCCATTAAATATCATTAGTTGAGCTAAGTCATATTGGCTGTTGGCAAGTTCTTTGGCAATTTCACCTAAGCTTTGCTCTGAGTAATCAGTTGTAAAATGCTGGTGGCTGATTTCATTGTTCGATGTCTCATCAAAATTATCATTAAATTTATTACGGCTGATGGTGACGATATGACCACGACTGATTTGTTTTTTTAGTGTTGTGAAATAGGCTTTTGCGATTTCACTGCTTGCACCGCACAGAATAAAGAGTTGCATTTTTGACCTGTTATAAAATATTTAAAAAACTTTTTTAGCTCAATCTATCATCAATAAGTATTGCGATAGCGGTTTAGAATCTAATTTACCTAAACTAAAGTAGATAAAAAGGCTCGGTAAAAATTTGACCAAACTGATATTAAGAATGCCTTAATTTACGCGTATTTTGACAATTTAATTGGTAAGTCCATTTTACCAATTGTGTGTGTCGCTAACCCTTCTATCAAAACAAACTGCGTGTTTATTACACTTTTATGTTGATAGATTGGTTATTCTTTTTTACGAGTTTGTTAGAAAATTCGATCTATTAAATTAACGCCGACAATGATATTAATAGAAAGGATCAGTATTTAGCTGCGTTCGTGCTTGGTTAAATACTGCGCAGTAAGTACTTTCAACTTAGCTAAAGAAAGGAGTATGAGAATGAGTGAACAATATGCTGCACTTCGCGGTAATGTTAGTATGCTTGGACAAATGCTGGGTCAAACCATTAAAGATGCACAAGGACAAGCCATTTTAGATAAGGTAGAAGAAATTCGCGCTTTATCTAAATCGTCACGTAGTGGTAACGAAGCCGACAGACAAGCGCTTATCGATGTACTACACGCTCTCACAGATGAAGAACTATTACCGGTTGCACGCTCATTTAATCATTTTTTGAATCTTGCTAATGTTGCTGAACAATTTCATACCGTATCGCGTTTTAATGATGTTGGCTTTTGCCAATTAAACCCTCTCACTCAAACATTAAAAGCGTTAGCAACAGCGGCAAAACAAGGTCAAGTAGATCCAAATCACTTGGCACAAACACTCTCAAAACTCCACATAAACCTTGTACTAACCGCACACCCAACAGAGGTGACGCGTCGTACTATGATTAATAAACACGTTGAACTTAGTGATTGTCTTGCATCTTTAGAGCGTAAAGACAATTTACCAAGCGAACGTGCTGACCTATTAAACCGTATTGCTCAGCTAATTAGCCAAGCATGGCATACTGACGATATTCGCCGTTCGCGCCCAACGCCAATTGACGAAGCAAAATGGGGCTTTGCTGTTATTGAAAATAGCTTATGGCATGCTGTACCGCGTTTCTTACGTGAATTTAGCGAAGATGTAAAAACTGAGCTCGATTTAGAGTTGCCGATTGATTACAGCCCAATTGAGTTCACTTCTTGGATGGGCGGAGACCGTGATGGTAACCCGTTTGTAACTGCTGAAGTGACACAGCAAGTACTTGATCATGGCCGCTGGATGGCGCTTGATTTGTATTCGCGTGATATCGAAACGCTAAGCAATGAGTTATCAATGTCAGATGCAAGTGATGAGCTTATTGAACTTGCAGGCCAAGACTTTGAACCATATCGTGCGGTACTTAAAAAACTCAAGAATCAAATTGCCGAAACGGTGACGCATTTAGGCGCTAAAATTAAGAAAAAGCGAACTGATTCTGAAGATTTAATTACAGATATAGCGCAAATTAAACATCCAATCGAAGTGTGTTATCGCTCGCTGATTAAAACCAATATGAAGGTAGTTGCCGATGGTTTACTGCTTGATGTACTGCGTCGTATTAACAGCTTTGGTTTGCGCCTTGCTAAATTAGATGTTCGTCAGGATTCGTCGCGTCATGGTGATGTTTTCTCTGAGTTAACACGTTATTTAGGCTTAGGTGATTATCATCAATGGCAAGAAGAAGACAAACAAGCATTCTTACTTGCTGAGCTAAATTCTCGCCGTCCGCTTATTCCAAAACATTGGCAACCGAGCCCTGAAGTACAAGAAGTGCTTGATACATTTGATGTAATTGCAGCGCAAGATGCACAAACATTCGGCCTGTATATTATTTCGATGGCTCGTACTGCATCTGATGTACTGGCAGTGCAGTTATTGCTTAAAGAAAGCGGCTGTAAGTTTAACTTACCGGTTGCACCATTATTTGAAACGTTAGATGACTTAAATAATGGTAAAGATGTTATTGAATGTTTACTTGATAACACCTGGTATCGTGGTCATATTCAAAACCAACAAAATGTCATGATTGGCTACTCAGATTCTGCAAAAGATGCAGGTATGATGGCTGCAGGCTGGGCACAATATGAAGCAATGGATAAGCTGGTTCAATTAGCCGAGAATCGCGGCATTGAGCTTATTTTATTCCACGGCCGTGGTGGTACGGTTGGTCGCGGTGGCGCGCCAGCTGCGCAAGCACTTCGCTCACAACCTCCTGGTTCATTAAAAGGTGGCCTGCGTGTAACAGAGCAGGGTGAGATGATCCGCTTTAAGTTTGGTTTGCCAGCTGTAGCACTACAAAGTTTAAATATCTACGCCGGTGCAGTACTTGAAAGTAACCTGCTACCACCGCCAGAGCCGAAAAGCGAGTGGCGTGAGGTGATGGAGCTTATCAGTGCTGACTCGTGTGAGCATTACCGTCAAGTTGTGCGTCATGATGAAAACTTTGTTCCTTACTTTAGAATGGCAACGCCAGAGCAAGAGCTCTCTAAACTACCACTGGGTTCTCGCCCTGCGAAGCGTAACCCCAATGGGGGTGTAGAAAGCCTTCGTGCAATTCCATGGATTTTTGCTTGGAGCCAAAACCGTTTAATGCTGCCTGCTTGGTTAGGTGCGTTAACAGGTCTTAAAGCTGCTTTAGATAAATATGGCATCGAGACACTTCACGAAATGAGCTTAAAGTGGCCTTTCTTCCGTGCTCGTTTAGAGATGCTAGAAATGGTATTTAGTAAAGCCGATAGTTGGTTAAGTGCTCATTACGATGATGCATTGGTAACTGAGCAATATAAACCACTTGGTGTGAAGCTTCGCCAAGAGTTGAGTGAGGCAATTGAGCTGGTGCAGTCATTAAGCCCACAAAAAAGCTTACTTGCTGACCAACCTTGGATCAAAGAGTCGATTGCACTACGTAACCCGTACACTGATCCACTTAACTTACTACAAGTGGAGCTATTACGTCGTTCACGTGCAGCAGATGAAAACTCTGAAGGTGATATCGATAATGCCCTAATGATTACAATGACTGGTATTGCTGCAGGTATGCGCAATACAGGTTAATTGATGTCGTCAACTAATCGTGCATCGATTGGTAATGTAATCACAAACCGTGCGCCGTGCTTTGATGGTACGGCGCAAATATTGCCTTTCAAGTTATATTTCACAGCATTAAAAACCACGTTCAAACCAAGCCCTAAGTGATGGCCACCTAAATTAGTGGTATAGAATGGGGTAAAAATTTCTTGCAGGATTGATTCCTTAATGCCTACGCCGTTGTCTTGATAGATAATTTTGACGTTGTCATTACCTGCGCGGATGGTAATGTCTACCTTTCCTTCTGCTGTATGTGTAAAACCATGTTCATATGAATTAATAACCAGAGTTTTTAGAATATCCTCTAAAATTGAAGGGCAGGAAGTAATGGCTACACTGTCTCCATCAACATGATAAGTAATTTTCTTACCCAAATATTTACTCATAGGCTCTAGTTTATGATGAATAAAGTTTTTTAATGGAATACTCGATAAGGGTTTGTCTAAGTTAATAGACACATTAAGTGCTTTAAATTCCTCAACAATACCTGCTAAGCGGTTAATAGCAGAAATAACAAGATCCTTGGCCTTGTCGGTGTTGGTAATAAATTCATGGAAGTATTTGCTTGATAAATTTTGTTGTTTAAATTTATCTGACAAAGACTCTAAATATTCGTCGATGAGTGAACTTGCTGTGACAATTGTGCCTATTGGTGTATTTAATTGATGGGCCATGCCAGAGACTAATGAGGTTAAAGAGGCTATCTTTTCGATTTCAATTAAATGATCTTGCGTTTCATTTAATTGTATTAGTATCTTTTCAAGTTCTTGTTTTCGCTTATCAATATTATTTATCGCGATAAAAGAACCAAACAAGATGATTACCAAGCATATTGATATGACGATAGTAAGATCTTTAAACGCCTGCGCTTTTGTTGCTTTTACTTGCTCTGCGCGTGTAAGTTCTGCAATTTTGAGCTCTTTGGCTTTTGCATCAGCCTGCGCTAACGCTTTAGCTAAATTAACATTTGCTTGGCGTTTTAAAATTTCCGCATTGATCTGTGCATAGTGTTTGTATGCAATCAGTGCTTCAGCATACTGTTCTTGCTTTTCAAGTAGTTGTGCAGTCAACTTGGTTACTTCAAGTTGAGTTGTGATATCAGAGAGCTTAAAAGTATCTGTTTCAATCGAAGCGAGTAAATTAAGAGCTTTGTTAGCTGAATCTTGTGCATCGTATGTTTGCGCTAAACATAAAACCACACTTAAGTAATCACCGCTGTAGGCTTGAGTTTTTATAAGCTCTACCGCATCAGTTAGAAATTCTTCTGATTCATTTAACATACCTTTTAAACGTAATACCTTTCCCTTCAATACAAAACTTTTACTTAGATGAGCAGTAAAGCCGTGGCGTTGTTGTAATATTATCGCGTCATTTAATACATCTAATGCATGATCAAAATCACCTAAACCAATTAGCGCTATTGCAAGGTGGGTACTTGCAAACGACTCATCTAGGGGCTGATTCTCTATTTTTGCGGTATCTCTGTATTGTTCAAAAGCGATGGTAGCGTCACGGTAACGTTTTAAATTGAGGTTAATCAGAGCAATATTGATTTCGGTTTGTTGTAAAAGGTGCTTTCCGATTGTTTTTGCCACAGGTAATGCATCGCTATAATAGTGTAATGCATCTTGATACATGCCTAATCGGGCATAAATACCGCCAGATATGTTTAAGTAGCCATACATTAAATCCTTATTACTCGACTGTAATGCTATATCCATGAAATGAACTAGTGTTTTCATGGCTTGCTCTAATTCATCGTTTTCAAGTAAAAACCAAGCCTTATAATTTGTGATTATTGCTCGTTGTTCTAATGAAAATATTACTGTGTCAGAGGATAATAATGAATTGACTAGCTGCAGGGCATTGGTAGGAGAGCTGGCATAGGTTTCAGTAATTGAGGTTTCTATTTCTTTGAATTCAGTTTCTGTGATTGCTTGTGACAGAGCAGTACTTGTGAACAGCATCAAGCATAGATAAAACAGAAAACGAATTTTCATTACAAATAATCCTTTATACAAACCAGAGTAAGGATGGAAAGTGCATAATCCTTTCGTCTACATATGTGAGGTTATTTATTATGGATTTTAATTAGAAATAGAGTTATACGAAAAAGCTTAATAATGGATTAGAAAACTCATACATATTCAAAAGGTAAATAGATTATGAAAGGAGGTAACATTTGCGGGTGTAAATCCAATCCTTAAGTGTGAACTTTACAACTGGTCATACCTATTTTATTGCTAGGTATTGACTAAGCAAGGCAGATCCATAAAATAGCCCGGCTTTTATTCAGCAACCATTAATTTTACCTTTACCCACGCATTTTAGAGTAACCTATGTCGAAAGTGTCAACGTGCATCACTTATGATGCATCGACGTCTTTAGTGATGATGACGTTAAGAGGGACTGCAAGTGCACAGGATGTGATTAATTTTTACCAAATAGCCCATCAATATTCAGTATTATATGGGTCAGAAAAAATTCTTGTTGATGTATCTGAGTTAACCCATGACTTCGCACCAGCAGACTTGTTTACTATAATGCCAGTGATTGCTAACTCGTTAAAGCGAGCTGTATTAGCTATTGTGGTGAGTTTCGATGGCTTTATGCATGACTTATTTGTGCAAAAAGCTAAACGTTACAACCTTCAAGCCGAGAATTTTGAGTGTTTTAGTAAAGCTAAAAATTGGCTAGTTCATCAATAAACAGAGAAACTAGCTGAAATTCATTTTCTGTGTATATTTGCGCTTACAAAAAATGCCTATTTAACACTTTTTTTGTTGTAAATTTCGAGACGCGGCGCGTTGAAACCTAGTATTTAAATGCATAACCTTTTAAACTGTTTAGCCAATTAATAATTATAATTTGTTATGACAGTAACTAGGAAAGACGTATCTAATTCTGTGTCAAGAACAACACCTTTTGACTTCAGTGATGAGCAAAAGCAATCTCTTTTTAGTCAGTTGAAAAGCCAACGTGGCATCTTATCTCAAGCTGATATTTTATTACTTAGTGAGCAACATCAGTTAACAGAGTCACAACTCTTAAAAGCGTGTGTACCTGTTGCGAGTTTGTTTTCTGTCGCACCAATTTCAAAATTCTATGTCGGTGCTATTGCACAAGGTAAAAATCAGCAAGGTGAAACGACATTCTATTTTGGTGCTAATGTGGAGTTTTCTCATCAAGCGCTAAGTTTAGTTGTTCACGCAGAACAATCTGCGATAAATAATGCATGGTTAAACGGTGCTCAATCAATAGATAAAATTGCGATCAGTGATGCCCCTTGTGGATACTGTCGCCAGTTTATGAATGAGCTCAGCACAGCGCAATCACTTGAAATATTACTTCCTGAAAGACACTTTACTTTAAATGAGCTTTTGCCGTATTCGTTTGGGCCAACAGACTTAGGGAATAACGAAAGCTTATTCTCACAGGAAAAAAACGACGGTCATTTCGATAGTGTTAATGAGCTCGATCAGAAATTAGCTGAAACAGCGCTAAAAGCTTACGTACCTTATACCGCGAACTACTGTAGCGTTAAAATCACGACTTTTGAAAACGATAATTTTTACGGAAGCTATGCTGAAAATGCGGCTTACAGCCCAAGTTTATCACCACTTCAAAGTGCTTTAAGTCAGTTTTATCTTGCTGGGTTAAAGTTTGATGATAAGACGGTTAAGTCGATCACCTTGTTAGAAACACAAGGGGCCGAAAATCAGTATGATGTGGCTAAAAGTGTGCTGGCAAGTTTTGATAACCCACCAGCATTTGAGCACTGTATTGCTAAGCTAGTTAAAGATTAGTTTAGCAATAGTTTTGCAGCTTCAATGACTACGGCGACTGACTTTTTCTCAATCTCGCCGTGGTCAACATTAGGAATTTCTTGCTTAGTACGGTTTACTAATACACCTGCAACACACGCTGCGCGTAAGCCAAGTGCTGCACACATAGTGAAAAGTGTTGCTGATTCCATTTCATAGTTCATCACGCCAAGCTTTTGCCACTCTTCACAGCTGCCTTGTAATGAACGAGGAACATAACCTGAATAGGTATCGTAACGTTCTTGGCCTGGATAGAAGGTGTCACTTGAAGCTGTAATGCCAATATGGAAATTAATGCCTAAATTATCACAAGCATTGACCATAGCTTGTGTTGCAAAAAAGTCAGATACCGCAGGGTAGCTCAATGGCGCGAAGTGCTGACTTGCACCATCTAAACGAACAGATGCTTGGCTAATTAAAATGTCGCCTTCATTAATGTGTGGTTGAATAGCACCTGTTGTACCAATGCGTAAAAAGGTATCAATACCTAGCTGGGCAAGCTCTTCAACAGCAATTGATGTAGATGGCCCACCAATACCAGTTGAACAAACTACCACGCTGTGGCCGTTTAACTCACCACGATATACATGAAATTCACGGGTCTTCGCTAAGCACTTTGGGTTATCGAGAAGTGTTGAAATGCGGGCAGAGCGATCAGGATCACCAGGGACGATTGCCAGTGTTGCACCGTTTAAGTCCTCACGAGTGAGCCCTAAATGAAATACCTTTTCCATTATTAAACCTTATTTTTGTCTAAAGCGTAATACTTTAATCATACGTGTTTAAAGTACAGGACAGATGTCCTATTAGATTACGAATGTTGCAAGATTTGCACAGATAACCTAAACCTAAAGATGTAACGATAAAAGAGGACCTATTATGCCTGCTTCATCATCTATGAGTAAACATCATGAATTTGCTCGCTGTTTAGAGAGTGCTCATGTTTCTATGGCTGCTCCGTTTCATTGGCTTGCTTTAGCGTTTAAAGATATTGCCAATGCGCCAATCCTAAGCTTAGTGTACGGTTTAGTTTTTACACTAATACCTGCAGCAATAATGTACTTTGTGTATCAATTTGATACACATCTTGTCATTTTGCCAGCGGTTGTTGGCTTTGCTCTTATTGGCCCTGCATTTGCGGCTGGGCTTTACGATGTTGCTTGGGAGCTAGAAAAAGGGCATAAACCGACCTTAATGCACAGTTTAAAATCAATGTTTAGAAACCCCGCTGGTGAATGGGGATTTGCAGTATTATTAATGGTGATTATGATTGTGTGGATGAGACTTGCTGCATTGATCCACGCACTGTATCCGAATGTTGTAGATCCTAGCTTTGAACAGCTATCTGCGTTTCTTACGCTTGGCTCGATAGTTGGCGGCATTTTGCTGGTAACAGTTTTTGCTATTTCAGCATTTACCCCGCAGATAATGATGGAAAGACGCGTAGATATAATGACGGCGGTTATCTCATCGATGAATGCAGTAAAAACCAATGTAGGCGCAATGGTTGTTTGGGCTGCTTTAATAATATTCATGGTATTTCTGGGATTTGTAACTGGAACGGCAGGTTTCATTGTTATTATGCCATTATTAAGCTACGCGAGTTGGCATGCTTACATTGCGGTGATAAAAACTAAGAAGCCAAGGGGTTACGAATAATGAGTATTCACCTAGCTTGAATATAAATCTATTGCAGCAATCTAATAGGTTGCTGCAAAATTTGACTTTCCCTCCGTGCATGTTATACCTGCCAAAATACCACGCTCATTGAGTTATTGAGCACCCATAATGAGTCTCTTTAGAAATAATAAACTATAAATTTCAAGAGGTTAATTTTTCCTTCTTCTCATGATAAATGTGATGCTTGCATCGCGGTTTCTAGATTATGAGAAAGCGTAATTTTAACGATTACGAATGAATATGCAGTTATTTAGCAGCGGAGTAGAAATGAGTAACACACAAAAAGCATTTCACGAAAAACTAAGTCAATGTCTTTGCCCACCAGGCGATGGTGTTTTTACGGTAAATACAGCGAAAGAACGTAAAGATGCCTTACGAACAAAATTATACGGTCAGACAGAGAACGTAGACGTTCTTTGGAAAGAGTCATTAGAGACACTAGCCGACTCAGAACATAAAGCTGTGATTCTTGGGATCAGCTCTGATTGTGGTGGGGGTATTTTACGTGGTGCTAACTGGGGCCCGTTATTTTTACGTTCTACCTTAATTGATCAACAACCACAGGCTCGCGCGTTCGACTTAGGTGACGTTCGTGTTATTCCTCATTTATTGCATGATAAATACCTAAACGAAGCTACAATCACAAACTGTCAAAAAGCACTCTATGCTGATGAAAACAGCGAATACCATGTATCACCATTGTCTATCACTGAAGATGTGTGTGATGGGTTTTATGCCAACTACCCAGATAAAGGTATTTTCGGGATTGGCGGTGACCATTCAATCAGTTATCCGCTGACTAAAGCGTATTTAAAAGCAAAGCGTGATGCAGGTAAACGCACTGCAATTATCCATTTTGACGCCCACACTGATTTACTTGTAGAGCGCTTAGGTATCGATTTATGTTTTGGTTCATGGTGTACACATATCCTTGAGTACCTACCTGCACCGCGTAACCTTATTCAATTTGGTATTCGTTCAAGTGGTAAACCGAAACAACACTGGGAAGAGACTTTTGGTGTTAAGCAACATTGGGCACAAGAAATTATTGAGCGTGGTGCTAAAGCTGTTGCTGAAGAAGTAATTGCTCAGCTTAAAGCAGATAAGGTTGATGAGCTTTATGTGAGCTTTGATATTGATGCACTAGACGAAGCATTTGCTTCTGCGACAGGCACACCTGAAGCAGGTGGCTTAACACCACAGCATGCGTTAGACATTTTAGTTGCTTTAGCTGATGAGTTTCCAATTACTGGGGCTGATATGATGGAAATTGCACCATTTACAGACAGCTCTTTGATTGGTCAAACGAGTTCTGAAACAACGCTTAAAGAAGGTGCAAAAATTTCTGCCTTTTTAATTGCTGCGATGAACAAGTAATTTGCCTTGATGCAACAGGGGAGTGTGTTACTCCCCTTACTCATTCCTTAGTCTTAAAAATATTCCATTATTCCTAACTACACGCTATATTATTATAAAAAATAATTATAAATTTGGTTTGTCTGCGATGTGGAAATCTCTAGCCTTGTTATTGCTTATTATTGCTAAACCTAGTTTTGCAGCAATAACAGTGGTAACTGAAAACTTTCCAAACTTCCAATATCAGAACGAACAAGGTGAGTTAGTTGGCTCTGTCGTGGGCAAAGTTAAAGCTGCCCTCGAAAAATCAGGGATGCAGTACGACATATCAATTAATACTTGGTCAATTACATACAATGCTGCTTTACGTGACGCAAACACGTGTATTTTTTCATTAGCACGTATTCCTTCCAGAGAGAAAAAATTTAAGTGGATACATAAACTTGAAGGCTTTTCAGCATCTTTTTATGCATTTAAATCAAATCGGCTGAGTATCAATAACCTCGATGATGCGAAAAAATATCGTACTGCAGTTCTAAAAAATAACTACTCCCATGTTTATTTAAAAGAGCAGGGTTTTAATGAAAATAAACAGTTAATCCTGCTTGATAGCTTTGAAAATATTTACGACATTCTTAAGAGTCGTCGTACAACTGTTGATTTAGTGGTATTAAGTGACCAACAATATCAATTTGAAAGTAAAAATGATCAAAGCCTTTCTTTTCTAGAGCCCGTTTATCAGCTACCTGTTGCACGCGCTGATTTATACTTTGCTTGTAACGGAAATATCGACCCAGTGACTTTAGATAAGCTCAATAAAGCCTTTGTTTCCAGTGATTCAAAATAGCACTTGTTGATTGCTATAAAGCAGTTATAATCAGCTGCTTTTTGACCATTCTCGCCAAACTCTAAACAGCATAAGTGAGCAAAAAGTTGTTTGCATTCAACAGTCTGAATGCTTTTTACTAGGAGCCACAATGAGTGACTTACTCGTTATTATGATATTAATTTTGATCAGTGCGTTGTTTGCAATGAGCGAAATAGCTATTGCTGCATCACGTAAGATAAAATTAAGGGTCATGGTCGACGAAGGCAATAAAAAAGCCCAGGCAGTATTAACGTTGCAAGAGCAGCCGGGGGCATTTTTTGCGATGATACAAATTGCCTTAAATGCGATTGCTATTTTAGGTGGTATTGTCGGTGAGCAAGCTTTATCACCTTATATTGAACAAATTTTAGGGATGATTTATCAAGGCCCGTTACTAAGTCAAATTAGCTTTTTGATTTCGTTTTTTAGCATAACCTCATTATTCATTTTATTTGCAGATTTACTGCCTAAACGCCTAGCGATGATTATGCCAGAGGCTGTTGCTGTCAATGTGGTGTCTATAATGCGCTGGGTTACCTTTGCATTAACGCCATTTGTTGTGTTCTTTAATGGCACTACAAACTTAATTTTACGCGCCTTTAAAGTTCCGGCTGAACGAGAAGATATTGTTACCACAGAAGACATCGTTGCTATGATGGATGCTGGGGCTGAATATGGCAGCCTACAGCAACAGGAATATGAGTTAATAGGCAATGTGTTTGATTTGGAGGCCCGGTTTTTATCGAGTGTGATGACTCCACGTGATCAAATTGTATTTTTTGATGTAAAAGCTGATGCCCAAGAAGTCGCTACCAAAATTATTGAGCACCCGCATAATCACTTTTTAGTGTGTGATGGTAGTTTAGACAAATTAATTGGTTCGGTTGAATCAAAAGATATCCTTCGTAAAGTACTTAAAGGGCAAACTGCTGAGATAGATAGTGAGTTAATCAGCCGTGATATTTTTTACTTACCAGAAACACTCAGTCTTTCTGAAGCATTAAATACCTTTAAAAAAGCAGCTGAGCCATTTGCTGTTGTTGTTAATGAATATGCACTGATGGTTGGCATTGTCACTGTTAAAGATTTAATGAAAGGCTTTATGGGTGATTTGATCAGTCATCAGGGCGAAGAGTTAATTATTCAACGTGATAACACTTCATGGTTAGTGGATGGCCTGACACCAGTGGTTGAGCTTGCTAAAGTGTTAGAGATAGAAGAGTTTCCTGATCAATCACATTATGAAACTGTTGCCGGATTCCTTATTTATACGATGAAACGACTTCCGAAGCGCGCCGAGTTTATACATTTTGGCGGGTTTAAATTTGAAGTTGTTGATGTTGAAGGAGTGAAGGTCGAGCAACTCTTAGTTACTCGAATTTCAGAAGAAAGCAATTAAGGCTGCTCATGCAGCCTTTATTCAAAAGTATCTTTCACTATTGCCTTAGCTTGATGCACCATGTGTACGCCATTTGACCAACACTCAATGGGCTGCAGTGATGCATTATCAAGTAACACCAGATCTGCATCTGCATTGATAGTCACTCTACCTTTATTAATACCAAGCACATCAGCTGGATTTGAGGTAATAGCCATTAATGCGTGTTCAACCGATACACCATATTCTTGAACGGCTTCTACAAACGAGCTATGCAATGTTGATTCTTTACCAACTTCAAGACCTAATAGATTAAAGTTATCATCAAAAATAGGTAAGCTTGCATGACCATCAGAGCTCATGGTGAGCTTAGTCGGTTGTACATTATTTTTAAGGCAGTAAGCCAGTGCCTGCGCGGCTGAATATTCACCATGGGCAAGATCATACTCTGTCGTGCTTGTTGTAAAGTCGATAGTGCCACCCGCTTTGCAAAACGCCACACCCGCATTGAGTAAAGCAAGATTTCGATTCATATGCGTAGGATAAAACTGGCTAAGCGAAATATCAGTTAAGCTATCTATCTCATGTAATAAAGATAAGTGACTATCTACTGGACCTACATGAATACTAACCGTGCCTTTTTTGCCACTTAACATGCCAGCCACTTTTGCTTCAGCGGCTAGTTCAGCAAGTTGCTGAGCCGTTGGCTGACTACTGCGATGATCAGAAATGGCGACTTCACCGACACCAATAAACTCCTCAATATACATAATGTCATTTGTTATTGAACCAGTCAGTGTTTTAGCAGGTAAGTGATATGAACCTGTATGGCAAAATACGTTTAATCCTCGTTCTTTAAGTGCTTTTGCTTTTGCAATTAAATTACTATGGGTTCGACTACTTGAGTCAGTACCAAGGGCAGCGACAACCGTTGTTGTACCATGCAATGTTGCATCTGTTAGGTTCATTTCAGGTGTTCTGCTAGCAAAACCAGCCTCACCGCCACCACCTGTTATATGGACTAAAGAGTCAACAAACCCCGGAGTTAAAATGCAATTAGATCCATCAACGATGGTAACACCATGATAATTTTCGATATTAATTTCAGGCTGTATATCCACGATTTTTCCGCCCGCGATTAAAACATCTTGGTTTCCAAGCGGCGAAGGAGCGAAAATATCTGCGCCTTTTATAAGTGTTAACATAATTAAATCTTTTACTGATAGTTAATAAAATGTGCGAGAAAAATAAAACAACTAGCAAGGCCAAATAGCGCTAAGGTAAAACGCCAAATAAAGCTTGCCCACTCACTCCAATCAAGTTTGACAATGCCTAAACAGCCGATGAGGCTTGCTGAGGTGGGAATAAATATATTGGTTAGTCCATCACCTAATTGAAACGCCAGCACTACAATCTGCCGTGAAATATTTAATAGATCACCCAGTGGTGACATTAGCGGCATTGTGATTGCTGCTTGTCCTGAACCTGAAGATACAAAAAAGTTAAACACACTTTGAAATAATAGCATACCCCAAGCGGCGATATAGTCTGGTACAACTGAGATGCTGGTGGCGCTATAGTAAAGCAAAGTATTTAGAGTTGAAGGCGATGTTAAATCGCTACCGCCAAGTATTAAAATAACGCCTTTTGCTAAAGCAACCAAAAGCGCTGCGGGCAGGAGTTCTTGTGCACCCTCTTTAAATGCATTTGCGCTTTCATTTGCTGTTTGTTTTTTAAATAGACTAGCAATCACAGCAGAGGCTACACCTAAGCAGAAGAACTGCGCAGCTAATTCAGGAATATAATACTGCCTTGCCATAACACCCCAAATAACCCAAATAATACCTGCAATAAAGGTTATTAAGATAAGCTTATCTGCGCTGTCTAAGCTAATTGACTTGTTATTTTCTTGAGCACTTAGGTTCTTTGCCGATCTGATTGAATTAGCATATCGGATAGTAAATAGAAGGCCAAATGAGGTAAAAACCAGCCACGTAACCATTCTGAATCCTGCACCAGAAAACACCGGGATCTCTGCAATTGATTGAGCAATTGCGATACTAAATGGGTTCATCCAAGAGGTAGCAAAGCCAATCTGTGTCGCAACATAAGTTGTTAATACAGTTACTTTTGCATCATAACCGAGTTGTTTCATAATGGGGAATAACACAATACAAAAGGCGATGGCTTCTTCACCCATACCAAATACTGCGCCTCCTAATGAAAAAAGCACAAATAGCAAAGGAATGAATATCCACTCTACGTGTTGTGTTTTATTAATCAGCGCCATAATGCCGTTATTAATCGCACCCGTTTTTAAAATAACGCCAAAGGCGCCACCTGTGATTAAAATAAATGCCATTACCCCGATGGCTGCACCATATTTGTCACCAGAGACTAAGCCTTCAAACAATACATTGGCTAGACCAATGCCTCCTCCTTCTGCAAAAAGGGCAGGTGGTGTATGTTCTGTTGCTTTTTGATACTGTGATAATTCAACACTGTGACTATCTTGTTCGGCATTAAACACACCGGGTGTTATAAATAAACTGGCTAAATAGGCGATGACTGCGACGCATAACAAAATGATGCTCGCATCAGGCATCGCAAACTGTTTGTTTTTCATAAAGTCACTTAACGATTGTTCGAAGAATGTGAGAAAAGCAAGTTATTGTAGCCCTTGCTGAGAAAGATTAACACTGAGAGCCGCGAGTTTGAGTTATTAATAACACAAACTTAGCAATGTGGGCGACATAGAGCCGCCCACATTAATGTTAAAAGCGATAGCTCAGACTCAACGTATAGCGAGTGCCATATGCATTATGATTGATTGAATCAAACCCGCGGCTTGAGCCATATAGCTTAGGGGGTTCTTTATCGAAGATATTATCAATACGAGCGCGGATTGATAATGCATCATTGACAAAATAGCCAGCTGATAAATCCCATACTAACCAGTCATCAACGTCACGTTTTAACTCCTCGTTAAGCTCTCCAAGCTCTTCTAGTTCGTCTATTTCACGACCACGCAGCCCTTCGATATCATCCTCATAACTACTGGTATAATTGGCACCGAGATTTAAGTAATAACTCTCAGCTTCCCAATCAATAGAAAATCTGCCTACATTTTCAGGGTAGCGATAAGTACCGATTAATTTTTCGATTGCATCTGAGCCAGATTTATTTCGCTCAAACTCTAAATAGTGTGTACCATCGAAAGCGAGTGTTAAATTGCCTTTTGCAAAATTAAATCGATGATCAAATTTAAAATCGATACCTGCTAATGTCTGGGTGCCGGTATTTTCAAGAGGAATAACATGGTCTCTAAATAATGGCAGGAATAGCTCATCTTCTCGCGGGTTAAACTCACTAATATAGTTTGTGAGGATCTCTGAAAGGTTAGCGCCATCACTTTCGATATTGAGTCCAGCATTATCGGTTACTTCACACAGCTGCTCCTCGTACGAAATACCTTCTTGACCTTGTGGTACTAGCCCACAGTGACGAAGAGAAGCATCTGTTATAGCTCTATCT
>NZ_JAKGAW010000014.1:0-96251 GCF_021532475.1 Pseudoalteromonas sp. APAL1
ACAGTAAACAAAGCAACATAGTGTATATATCGGGCCATTTTCGAACAAAAGTTTACGCACCACTAAATGAGGACGAGCATTACTTAGTAAAACCAGGCACTGTCATCGATTACTTTCCAGCGCGTGGTAGCTTTTACTCAGGCCGTGCCGATTTAAAAGACTTAATTAGCCGTTATTATAGTAACTTAGCAAGCGAGGCCTTGGCTAAAAAGCAATTCAATTTAAGTTACAGCTATATTTTAAAAGCTAACGAATACACACCACATGCCCCCTCACTTTATAATTTAGCCGCAGTTTTACATCGCCAATCGGGTGATTTAGCGGGCGCAAAGCGAATTTACCAAACAGCTATACACTATGACCTTGATGATACTAATTTACTGCACAACTACGCAGTACTTGCCAAGCAACTTAATGATCCTGAACTAGTTGAGCAAATCAACTCACAACTGGCTTTGCTTGAGCAAGATCCGTTTGAATTGCTAGCAACCGCGATTAACGCTCGCAACAATGGTAAATATTACAAAGCAAAGCAACAGATTGAAAATGCTATTGCGTTAGCCCCGTACTTATCTGAACCCTATATTGAATTAGCAATTATTAGTTATCAGCAAGGCAATGAACAACGCAGTAAAGAGTGGCTAGAAAAAGCCATAGAGATAGAAAATAAAGACGAAAAACTGGCGCTTTATCACGCCAAGCTTTTCGCTTTATCTGAAAAACACTAAGTTATAACGAGTAATAAAAACTTAGCCATGCTCGTAAATCATTTTCAAAGTCGTCGCCTTCTACTCGGGCGACGCCAAAGTCAATATTTACATCATTCAAGCCCGCAGGCCCCATACCAAAACTAAAATCTCCCTGCCATTTAAGCCCGTAACTTTGCGCATAGACTCGGTTATCAACCTGATGCTGTTGGTAGTAAAGCCAAGGCAGTGAATCTTTGTAACTTATGCCCCCGCCATAACCTTTATAGCGCTCACCTAGCTGGCTAATAAACGGCAGTTCTGGAGCAACAATAAAGCCACTTTGCGTTTCTTGATTAATTAAATTTGACTCATAACCACCTAAAGCAAGTGCGCTGTCATCGCGATATTGCTGAGCGAAATTAACATAAACGGGAATATCAAAGGCATAACCGCTCAATACGGTGGCAAAGTTATAGCCCTGCCAGTTGTTTGAGTCAGTATCACCGGACAACCACTGGGCACTCACAGACTGAGCAAAACCATAACGCTGCCTATCATGTTGCCATTTTTGCTTAAGACCAACTGTTAACCATTGATCATCTCCTTCACTAAAATCACTGTAGTTATAGCTTAGGCTCGGTGTGATACTAAGTTGTTGAAACTGCATTGGGTAACTCATGGCAAAATGTGCCCCAGTGTTACTTAAGTCCAGCGACATTTGAGAATGGTATTGCCTTGCTGTTTCAAGGTCGTAATCAAATAACAACGCTTTAAATTTTAAATCAAATTTCGAGTACTTAACCGCCGCGAACACCCCTTCCAATGCTTTATCATGTAAATCAGCACTATAGCCTGCTTGTAAATCAAGCTGCTTTAAAAAGTCACTACTTTTGACCCCAAGGGTAAGAAGTGAAGATGAAGCTGAATAATATTGAGATGCCAGCGAAAAAGTCGGCTTTTGCTGCCATACATCATAATTGGCTGGCTCAGTTGGACTTTGCGGGTAAATCTTCGCCTCAGGTAATACTTCGCTCGTTACATCTCCTCGCGGCGGAGCTGCGCTTTTAGCAAACTCAACAACCTCTAATCCGTGTGGTTGCTCAGCAAAATGCTTAATGTTCGGGCCTTCAGCAGTGATCGATAAATACAAAAGTTCACCATTGTTCATTGCCATTGGGTGTGCGACAGCTTCTTGTCCTTGTGTTAATTGGCTTAGTGAATTACTTTGAAGATCATAATGATACAAATCGAGAGCTTTATTTTTACCCGCTACAAAATAAAGTCCTTTGCCATCAGCTTGCCAGTTGGGCTGTGACACATACTGATAGCCTTCAGGCATAGGCACTGCATGTGACTGCTGACCATCCAACTCTTGTATATACAACTGCCAATTAGCATTCAATGTCGCTTTTAAATAAGCAAGCTGAGTTTTATTAGGGCTTAATAATGGATAGTCATAAACCGTTTCTAGGCTTTTCTCAAATAAAGGTGTTGCGACACCCGTATTGAGATCAAAACGCACCAGCTCCGAGAAGCCATGCTTAGCTTGCTCAGCGTAAACCGTTTGTCCGTTATCACTAATTGTAAAACGGCGCAGCCCTGCATGATGCGTCAATGCACTGACCTCTCCGGTCTCAATATCATAACGGTATAAGTCAGAAATACCCTGAATTGCGCCTTTAGCAACGGTTGTTGTGGCGGTGAAGAACAGGGTATTTTCGTCTAACCACTGTGGGTTTTTTATGCCCTGTCTATTAATTTGATGAAGCACATGTTTTTGTTTACGTTTAAAAACACGCGGTGCTTTATCAGCAATATCAGCAGGGTCATCATCGAGTAGCGCTTGCTGTTCTTTCGCAAAGTCATCTGCTGCCTGTTGATTATCATCAGTGCTGTAAATAACTAAACGCGTTTCGTCATCTTTGTTTCGCTCAACAATAGCAAGTTTACTGTTATCTAAACTTAAAACAGGGTTCGAGGCGTATAAATCAAGTTCTAACCAAAGCTTACTTGTAAGTGCTTGCTCACTTACTTCTTTAGCCATAGCTTTGTAGGTATATTCGGCAATAAAACGACGATAGAGTCGCTCTGGTGAGTCGCCAAATACGCCGCTAAAGGCCTCATCAAAATCACGCGATTTAACCGCTTGCATGCGCGTCCAAACTGCATCAAGAGTTTGCGCTGAATAGTTCTCTTCAAGCCATGCAAGAAAGCGAGACCCCATTAAATACGCCATAGAACCAGCTAAAAAGCCCCCTTCGGTGCTGCTTAGCTGACTATACCGAGGCAGCGCACCTTGTTGTGCAAATTCAACCAGTATCGCCTCTGAAAGATTATCGTATAGACGCCCGCGACCAGTCATTTTCGACTCAAGTAAGGTTGCATACCCTTCGGCGGCCCAGCGCGGCATTTCACCATCAACTAAATCGTAAATATCCCAACTATTGCGAATAGCTTGGCGTAAATCGCTTCGTGTAGGCTGAGCAAGGTGCACTAAATGAATATATTCGTGCAAAATCAATAGTTGCTGCCAACCATCAGTATTAGAAATCACGGTGTCAGATTGCGGTGGTGTAGTAAACAAGGCCATTAAAGGCTTGTTTGTCACCGGTAGAGCAAAGCCATTCGAGGCGTTGAATGGGTCGAAAACCAACACATCGACGACTTCATCAAGGGCACGGTTTTGCTGTTTTAATACCTTATCGCGGACAATTTCAAGTTCGGTTGCCGCGGAGCGGGCCCATTGCTGGTTCTGCGTACTAAAATGCACGTTAAAGTGTTCGGTATGAATAGTTTGCCAAGTCTCTTGACTTGAAGCATGGCCAGCGGCAAGTAGCGCCACCGTTAATAGGGCTTTTTTCATCACAATCCTTGATTAGCAAGTTGCTTAGTTCAAGGATTAGTATGCGTACATTTTTTCAGTGATTGTAGTAAAAAAATGTAAGAAATTAATCTATTTTAATTGGCCTAACTAAACCGAGCAGTTGATAGATTATAAAAATAGTCGCAGCAAACATTAAACTACTTCTTAGCGCACCTAAGCCAGCCAGCATCATGGTCATTGTTAACAACAAAGCGATGCCTGTCACAGCAAAACTAACACACAACCCGGTGCACTCTTTTTTAGAATGAACAAAGTACAATAAAGCGACAACACCGAAGATAGCTAGAGTAGGTAAAAAATAAATCATTATGAGCCCAGTTACTTAACACTGCGCTATCATACCTAAAATCAACACAAAAATAAAGTTATTGAGAATTATTTTCATTTAAAACCAATTCCGCTCAACGCCTTCTATTTCATATAGGGCGAAATCAGCAAACTGCTCAGCCAGCTCTGCTTTTAAGTAAGGCATTGATACAGAACCAGAAGCTAGTTGTATATACAAGCTTTTAAGCTCTGATCGGCGCATTAAATAAGTGCTTATTGTGGTGACGCTTTGCGCTTTGTAAATTTCAAAAACACGATATTGAATACCTAACATGCCTGTTTTAAATACAGCAAAGAAACGGCCATCATGTTCATACATCGCCATACCTGTTTTTTGATAACTTAAAAACACACCAACCATCAACAACAGAGCCACTAAAATGCTCCAAAGCATCATAGTAGCATTAAATAAAGCATTGAAAATTAAAGCAGAAACTATAGTTGGCAGTAGCACGTATAAAAGTGTGTTTTTATAAAGTAACGCCCGCTCTGGCTTTATAAAGTGAAGCTCTGTTAAATCAACAAACCAAGGAAATAACCAACGACACACAGTTTGCACTTGCTCTTTAGTTAAGACTGGCATCACAAAAGTTTGTTTATTTTTATGTGCCGCGACCCCAGCGGCTATACCGCCACTACTTACTTGTGGGCAAATCAAGGTAAAGCGATTCAGCAAACGCGCAATAATATTCTGTTTGATTTGCACACTTTGAATTTTCAAAACACTAATCGATAGTTGCTGACGCTCAAATAAACCTGCCACACGCTTAAACTTATCGTCCTGAAAATAAAGCTTAAAATTAAAAAATCGCACTAAAGCCATCACTACAGACAGTAAAATGGCACATAAAACAATCGCAATAACCATGATTAACACTGCTATTGCAGCGGCGCTGCCAACAAAAGCAGCTTGCTCATTAAGCATGGCCTCAAGGCGGTTTATGATATTTTTTTCGAGGTACTCAAGAATCACATTCATAAATGGAGCCAGTGCGGCTAAGGCCAAAATCGCCATGTTCGACATCAAACCAAATTTAGCAATTTCAGCATTGCTAATCGTTAAGGTGTGCGACTTGTCAACGGCTTCGCTTTGCTCAATAGGCGGCTGTTCTTGTTGTTCTAACTGAGCCTTAAACGCCATCACTTGTTCGCGTACATGCTCGGCATAGCTAAGCTTTACTCCCGGGATCACAGCTTCTTGAGCGCTACTTCCGGCAGCATCAAATATACAATTAACTAAATTAACCGGCTGAAAATAAAAAGGTTCGGCAATATTTACGTTTTGTACTCGAGCAAATTTTAGGGTTAGCCGCTCTTTTTTAAATACCCCTTTATTGAGCAGTATTTCGTTACCATCCGTTATGCGATATTTAAAATTACGATAATAAGCAAAGGCATATAACATTAAAAATATTGAAGCGACTGAAGCGGCTACCTGCCCCCAAAACATTTTTTGCTCTACTTGAGTGACAAATAGCACCAAAATTGGCAATAAGTTCAAAAGGCCATCTTTTATAAAGCGCAGTGCAAAATGAACAATAAAGTACAATATTGCCCATGGCGAGACACGTTGCCATTGCTGATCATTCATCGGCAAACTCATTATCTTGAGCTGATGTGATATCACCATAACCCTGCACAAACTGACGGACATCATTGCACTGCTCGTCAGTTAAACCGCTAATATGCAGATCAGCACTCATGCCACCCGCACTGTAAAGCCTGAGTGTTGCTAAGCCTAATTTTCGCTCAATTGGGCCGCGATGAATTTCGGTGTGCTGCACGCGAGAAATAGGCAATAGGGTAACTTGTTGCCAAATTAAGCCTCGTTTAAATGCAATATCATGTTCGCGTACAGCCACGCCTTTGGCGCGCACACTAAAATAGTTATAGCTCAGGGAGATTACGACAAGGACAGGTAAAATAGCTAACCAAGGTGCTGCAACTGCCTCGGTCAAACCTTGATTTAAGTGCCTAACCACAATAATTGTGAGCATCAATGGGATGTAAAATAATAGCCAATTTATTTGTACTTGCCAGATAGCATTTTCTGCAAGTGGCTGAAATTGAATCGTTTGATGCTTTGGAAGGGTTTCTATTTGTTGATTACTAAACACGGTAATTCCTTGTAAAGGCCAGCTGTGCCGGCCTAACGTGCTAACAGGTAAATTATACCCAGCGTAGTTTTGTTGCAAGTGTATGGCTTGCACCGGGTGCAAGCTCTACTGCATCGTCAAGTACATTAGCGGCTTCTAGGCACAACATCACGTGATATTCGTCATCAGCAAAATTTGATAACCGTTTTGATTTCTCGATCCATGGGTTCCAAAGTACACACGATGTTGAATTTTCGCGGCCTACTTCAATAATGCCATCTGGCGTGATGATACGCTGCGTATCTTTCGCTTCGGTGTAAACCATGTCTGTTTCACGTGCAAACGATACGAGTTCATTTTGCTCAAATGGTCCTTCTGCAAATTCGATGTATTTCGCACCTTGCAGACCATCTACTTTTGTTTCTTCGATTGCAGGCGTTGGGAAATATGTGTGCAGTGCTTGAGTAAACTGTACGGTTTGGTTATCTAAGTTAGTGGTTGTTAAACGCAGCTCTAAACTAGAGGTTAAAATAAACTCGGCTAATAGCTTAGTTTTATAAGGCCAATACTTTTCATCAATTTGCGTCATAGGCAATGACAAGCTGATATAAATAGAATCGTCTTGTTCTTTTACTTCTTCAGCACGCCATAAACTTGTGCGAGCAACACCATGCGCAGGCCAGCCTTCATGTTGGCTAACACCAAACCATGGCCAACAAATCGGAATACCACCTCGCACACCTTTACCTTCTTGGTAATCTTCTAATTCAGAGACCCATAATAGTGGCTTTTTATCGGTTGGCGTGAACTCAGTAATTTGTGCACCTTGTAAAAAAATCGTCGCTGTACAAAACTCGCTTGCAACCTTAATAAACTCAAGTCCGCTTTCACTTTGCTCAATCGTAACTGATGGCGATAACTTCATAACTCGTCCCATTTGATGAAAGAAAAACCAACCTTACCCAATGCAACCGTCATTAGTAAATAATATTTAGTTATTTACATAAATTGTTTTACTACAAAAAGGTAAGTCACTTTATAAGTGCATGTTAAGTGCTAAGAACATTTACTAAAGTTAATTGACTAAATTTAAATTTTTATTCTTACTCTAAACAAATAATCCACCTCAAAACCAGCGATATTAAACAGTATTTATAGCTTAGATAGCCATTATTTATTTGAACTCAATTTATTAGACATGTAATATTTCGCGATTGCGGCTGTGAGCGTCGCCAATTTAAGAGACAGAAACATGCAAAAGTATGACGAGCTATTAGTGTCGTTACGTAAGGTGATTAGAGCTATCGACCTACACTCTAAACAACTCAATAAAACATCAGGGTTGACCGGCCCACAACTACTCATTATGAACGAAGTTGCACAAACCGATGGCATTACGGCAAGTCGCATTGCCCAGAATGTGAACTTAAGCCCTGCAACCGTGACAAATATTTTAGACCGCATTGAGAGCCGAGAGCTCATTACGCGCGTGCGCAGTCAACTTGATAAACGTCGTGTCAGTTTGTATTTAACCGAGCGCGGAAAACAGCTGCTTAATCAGGCTCCGCAGCCCTTACAAGAACACTTCATAGAGAAATTCACCGCCCTTGAAGAGTGGGAGCAAAGCTTACTACTTTCATCTATGCAACGAGTCGCTGCTATGATGGATGCTGATCAGCTCGATGCTTCACCACTTCTAGAAGTTGGCGCAATCACAAAGACGTTTGAACCATAAAGAAAATTTAAACTAGTTGATTAATATTAATTTTATGTGGCTAGTCTTGGGTTCATCACAAATATCATCTATGCTTTATAGTACCGATTCCAATACTAGCGATTATTCATGCTTAAACTTTCAAAGTTAGCCCTTGCTATTGCTTTGGGCACTACTTCTAGTCTTAGTCAGGCATCTGAAATCGATGACCTTCAAAAACAGTTACAGCTTCTTCAGCAACAAATGCAACAACTTCAGCAAAAGCTAGATGCAGCAGAAGAAAAGTCAAAACAGCAAGCTGAAAAGCAAGAGCAAATTGATGCACAAGTAGCAAAGCAACAAAAGCAACTTGAGCAGCAAACAGCTGCTGTAGCAACACCTGAGAAAAAATCAGGTATTAAAGTGGGTGGCGCTGTACGTACCAACTTTAGTCATACATCTTACAATGACGGTAATAAAAATCGTGGTGGCGACTTCGACTTTGATATTTTCAGGCTTAATTTTGCAGGTGATGTTGGTGATGTGCAGCTAAACGCTGAGATCCGTTTTTTCGATTACATGACCGCTGTTAAGTATGCCTACGCAGCCTATGACTTTGCCGAAGATTGGCAGGTGCAGGCAGGTATTACCAAAGTCCCTTTTGGTAACTGGCCGTATAATTCACATAACTACTTTTTTGGTACCACTTACTATGTTGGTTTAGAAGATGACCACGACTTAGGTGTACTATTTAAACGTAAACTGGCCGATAACTGGCAAATTGATCTTGGCTTTTTCAAAAATGATGAGTTAGGTGGCGTTGACGGTTATGTAAGCGACAGAAGTGACCGCTACTCTTACGATGTAGTTGGTTTTCGCTCAGCCGAAGAAGGTGTATACGCTGAACCAGGCAATGCTATTGGTGAATACAACACTTTCTCTGGCCGATATGGCTATCACTTTGAACATGACGGTGGCACAACAGAGCTTGGTGTCTCAGCTCTTTCTGGCGGACTACATGATGGTGAAGATAAAGCCGGCGATTACTATGCCTGGGCTGTGCACTTAAACAGCACAATTGGTCCATGGAATTTCCAACTACAGCATGGTGAGTATAACTACGATATTGATAACGTAAACCGCATGGCCGTGGGTGCTTATGCCTTTTACGATAGTATCGCCGCAGAAGCGACCATGACCAATGCCAATATCGCTTATAGCCTTCCAGTAGAATGGGGTCCGGTAACGAACCTGCAGTTTTATAATGACTACGGCATTATTTACGACAAGTCAGACAACAGCGAAGATACATGGATGAACGTAACCGGTGTATCTGTCGCTGCAGGTGGTTTATTCACTTACTTTGATTTTGTACAAGCGAAAAACCAACCATTTGTTGGTGGTTCAATTGCTGGCGACAGCGACGAGACTGAAACCCGCTTCAATATCAATATAGGTTATTATTTCTAACACCAATACGCATAAGCAAGGAGCTAGTCTCCTTGCTTTATCTTTACTCGAAAACACACAACAATTCTACGCTACTTTTAGCGCTCTGTAGTTACTAGCAAACTTCTTACCTCACGACCCAAGTGCTGACAGTTCTATTGATGCAGGTCCGATCTGTACCTCTAGCAAAAACATTTTCTAGCTATACAAATGAAAATCATTATTATATGGCACCATTCTGAGCTAAATTTATTGATAAAAGCTGTATAGTAGCTATATCAAATTAGCTCTTAGAAATTATGGGTATAGACCCTATGACAACATCAACTACCCCGTGCATTTACTTTGAAGACGTTGCAGAGGAACATATTCATGTCAATACTCGAGCTACTTTCTCGAGCTGAAAAGCTAAAACAAGCGATAAACACCATCACGGATGATATTGACCATCATCTATTAGCACTAGCGCCTAGTGCTGATTTAGATAACTATAAAAAGTTTTTAACCTTACAGTATGCCTTTCAATCAGAATTAAAAGGTCTATACGAACATGCTGGTTTACATCAGTATATAGATAACTTGCATGATCGTACGCGATTATCTTTAATCGAGCAGGATTTAAACGATTTAAAACACCCGTTACCAAATCATAAATATCAACCCTGTCGCTTTCAAAATGCCGACTTTGCCTATGTACTTGGTTGGCTGTATGTAGTTGAAGGGTCGCAATTTTCTGCAACTACATTAGGTAAACAAGTTGAAGCTGAGCTAAAGTTAAATAATCAACGTGGTGCGCGCTACCTTGCTAAAGCCAGTAAGTACTCTAAAGGCTGTCAACTAAGTCATCTTATTGATAACCTTGAGCTCAGTGAACAGCAACAGACCACCTTGATAGAAGGTGCAGAGCAAGCACTGCAACGATTTAAGTTTTATCAGGCCCAATTTTATTGATGAATGTGAGAGCGGCGTTTACCGCCTATAAAAATGGCTGCTATCAATTACTCGGGTTATTGATGGTGGGTTTAGGTATCATAGGTATTGCATTACCTGTGATGCCTACAACTATCTTTTTTATACTAGCATTGGCGTGCTTTACCCGCTCATCACCTAAGCTCTCTGCCTGGCTGCTAAACCACCCTAGATACGGCCAGCCTTTAAGGTTTTGGCAAGAATATAAGGTCGTTCCTACTCGCGCTAAGTTCTTAGCAGGTTTGGGCATGGCTATCGGGTATGCTTTTTTACTACAAAGTGCCGCGCCAATTTGGGTTATGTATTTGGTGGCGGTGATTGAATTAAGCGTTTTAGCCTATTTAATTAACCGCCCATCAGCGCCAAATAAACCAACCCTAATTCAAACTAAACTGACCACACACACCCGCTTAATGTTGCTTGCTTGTTTTCTCAGCTCGCAACTTGCGGTAATGGCTTATCTTGCTATTCATTTCTAACGCAAAGAAATGTAAAGAACGTAAACTTGCTTGTTATCACTAATGCAAATCATTATCATATACGTATAACAAACAAATACACCTAATTATGTTTTCTTTAAATAAACGCAGCTTTTATAGTGTAAGCCGCGCCTTACATATATACCTTTCAACTGCCCTATTCTTTTTACTTATTTTATTTTGTGTCAGCGGCATTATTCTGAATCACGTTAGTTGGCTCGAAAATGATAAACATAATGGTCAGAACCAACTACTTGTTTCTGCCGAGTTATTCGAAAAAGCACAAGCTAATCTCGACACGTTACCGAGCCTATACCCTGATATAGAACAGTACATGCAGCAACAATTTTCACTCAGTAATGTAAAAAGTATTGAGTGGGAAAAAGAAGATGCTTTGGTGATGCTCGACTACCCGCTACCAGCAGGCTTTGCTTACGCCGAAATCGATTTTCAAACCGGTGAACTCAATATTGATTATCAAACTGGTGGCTTTATGAGCCTGATTGGCGACCTACACAAAGGCCGCCATACAGGTAAAGCATGGAGCTGGGTCATTGATATCTCGGCTGTTTTGATGATTCTGTTTGCCATCACCGGATTAATTATTCTCTTTCAAAACCGTAAAAAACGGGCCGCAGGCCTTTGGTTAACGCTTGTTGGTGTTGCCACGCCTTTGGTCATTTATCTAGTTTGGGTGCCTCAACTTAAAGGAGTATCTTAATGAAACAAGCCCACTTAATCGCCGCTCTGTTGATCAGCTGTTTATTCAGCCCACTGAGCTTTGCAAAAGACGCCAACCTAACCGTTGAGTTCACCTTACCAGAGCTAGATGTTTCCCCATATCATCGCCCTTACGTGGCGCTATGGCTAGAAACACCTGAACGTAAACACGTTACCACTATTGCACTTTGGGTCGAAAAAGCTGAATGGTTTAAAGACTTACGTCAATGGTGGCGAAAAGCCGGCCGTAGCAACGACAACTTCGATGGTGTGACGGGTGCAACAAAACGCCCTGGTACTTATACCATTGAGTGGCAAGGAAAAGATTTAAAGGGCAACCCAGTTAAACCTGGTAGCTACCTACTTAATGTCGAGGTTGTTCGTGAAGAAGGTGGCCGAGATTACACCCGCGTTGAAATCGACTTAACGAAAGACGGCAAAGTCACAATTAAAGGCGAAAAAGAGTTCGCTACTAGCTTTGTTACCATTACCAGTAATTAAGGACAAACAATGAAATTAAGATTATTAAAAACGGCGCTGATTGGCGCAGTGACCTTCACAGCAATCGCGTCTGGCTATGCACAAGCACATGCCCGTTGGTTAATGCCATCTCACACTTCTTTATCAGGTGAGAAAACTCACTATGTGATGATCGATGCCAGTATTTCAAATGAGTTGTTTAGCCCAGATAAAGCATACCGCCCGAAAGAAAAAGGCGCAGAGTACGACGACAACCTATTAATTGCCCTTGCTCCAGATGGTAAACCGGTTGAAGAAACAATTCGCGCATACTACTTAAAACGCAAAAATTCAGCGGCAGTGAGTTTATCTCAAGACGGTACTTACCATATTGCTATGCAGCAAAAACCAATGCTGATGACTTTCTATAAAGACAAAGACGGTAATCGCGGTCGTGTGTTTGCAGGTAAAAAAGAAGCAGACCTACCGGCAGGTGCAACCGACGTGCGCACTGTAAAATCAATCGCAACGGTTGATACTTTTGTAAGCCGTAATGGTACTTCTAAGCCAACATTGCTTGGTCAGGGCTTAGAAATTTCTGGCCCTACTCACCCGAACGATCTGTTTGCTGGTGAAGAAGCTAAGTTCCAATTATTAATGGATGGCAAACCAGCTGCTGACGTTGAGCTTGCTATTGTTCGTGGTAGTGCTCGCTACCGTAATGAGCGAGACGAAGTGAAAGTAACAACCGATAAAAAAGGTTTCTTTACTGTGACATTCGCTCACGCCGATATGTATTTGATTGAAGCATCTGTTGATCAAAAGCCAACAGAGGCAGATATCGATAACGTACGCTACTCATTATTCACAACGCTTGAAGTGGCGCCTGAATAATACGCTTAATTAGGCCTAAACGCGGCCTAATTCGACTTTCGAGGAAGACTGTAGTCAACAGTGTGATCGCAGCTACCGTCTTTCTCGCAATCATTAATCCCATCACCATCGACATCCCAGCTTGGGTGCATGCCTTTTAGTGCACTTTTTATTACCGTGATATCGGCTGTAAAGTTACTTTGCTCATCACGACGCGCGGCATTGCGCATCAAAAACACCCGAATCACATAATCGCCATTATCAGGAATTTTAACCTCGGCATGATCTCCTTTTGCCGGGCCAACAAACAAAGCGGTTGGATTACCTTTTGGTAAAATATTAAAGTAGTTACTCGAGTTTGAAGGAGCCAAATCAACCATTAAGGTATTGCCTTTATTAAGGTTTATTTGATATTCCAGCATCTCATAACCTTTAATTGTGTCTTTAACTTGCCAGCTTTGCTGCACCGCAATATCTGAAGCTAATAACTCATAATGACGGCTATTTGGTAAATTTTGATTAGCAAACACCAAGCTGCTTACAGCCACCGAAAAACTAAACCCTATTAATAACAACAACTTCATATTCAACCTCCTTTTAAATTCTTTTTTAAAGAATGATAAACGCTAATTTTACAATTTTTAATTCTTTTAAAGTGAACTTATAGTTACTCCATCGCAAACACACTGCTTAACTAAACAGGATACCTACTATGAAACTTTTTACTTTAATAACAGCTCAACCACACTTAAAAAATATTAGCACTTTATTGGCACGTATTGGTTTATCGGCGATCTTTTTACTAACCGGCTTTAGCAAAATAGAATTCTTTGATGCAACAGCACAGTACATGGCATCAGTAGGTTTACCAGAGTTCTTACTGCCGTTTGTGATTGCATTTGAGATTGTGGGCGGGTTATTTATTTTACTGGGCTTTTTAACACAACTAACCGCTGTCGCTTTTGCTGGTTTCAGCATAGTCAGTGCTTTGTTATTCCACTTTCAACTTGATGATCAAATGCAATTTTTAATGTTCTACAAAAACATTGCAATGGCTGGCGGCTTTTTAGCATTAGCGAGTGTTGGGGCAGGCAAAATCAGCCTAGATCAACTAGTTTTAAAGCGTAGTCAGGCATAATATTAATCCCAGCCAATACCCTAGGTTATTGGCTGAGTTTATTTTTAAGAGGCGCGTGCATGGCAAAATTATTAACAGCAACCAGCCACGATATTGGTGGGCTCGATGTAAAACGCATCTTGCCGCATTTTGACAAGAAAATGGTAGGCCCATTTATCTTTTTTGACCACATGGGGCCGAATCACTTTCCGCGCGGTGAAGGCATAAATGTAAAGCCTCACCCTCATATTGGCCTGTCAACGCTCACTTATTTATTTACGGGCAGCATTTACCATCGCGATTCGCTAGGTAATAGCCTGCAAATAGAACCCGGCGATGTTAACTGGATGACAGCAGGTCGCGGTATAGTGCACTCAGAAAGAGAAAGCCTTGAGGTGCGGGCGAGCGAGCACGACATCAATGGCCTGCAATGCTGGGTTGCTTTACCTGAGAGTATGACCGAAATAGCACCGCGCTTTGAACATATCAAAAAACAGCAACTACCTGAAAAAATAGAAAAAGGCGTGTTGATGCGACTCATCGTGGGTGATGCCTATGGCTTAAGCTCGCCGGTGAAAAGCTACTCACCGATGTTTTATGTAGATACGGTAGCCGAGCAAGGTAGTCATATTACTAAACCGCATCCTCATCATGAAACCGCCGTGTATGTTATTTATGGTGAAATTAGTGTGGGTGATACTCGCTATACTCAAGGCGACTTTGTGCTACTTGATGACAGCGAACATGAAATAACGACTCTGCTGCACAGCCGCTTTATTTTACTCGGTGGCAGTAAATTCAATAAAGCCCCTTACTTGCACTGGAACTTTGTTGCTTATAGCAAAGAGCGTATCGAGCAAGCAAAACAAGATTGGCAAGCACAGCGCTTTGCAAGCATTCCCGGTGATGAGCTTGAGTATATTGAGTTGCCCACTGCTAAAAAGTAAACTTTTCCAGCATTTACAGGTACTATTAGGCAGTTAAGTAAGCAAAGGAACATCATGCTAAGAATTACGCTAGAACAGTGGCGCATGTTTCGTGCTGTTGTTGAATTTGGAGGCTTCAACCAAGCCTCACAAGGCATTCATAAAAGCCAATCGAGTATTCATAATGCGGTTGGTAAGATTGAATCTGCACTCAATGTAAAGTTATTCAGTATCCAAGGCCGTAAAACAGTACTCACTGAATCCGGTGAAATGATACTGCGCCGTGCCAATTACTTACTTGATGAAGCTGCAAAAGTTGAGGCCATAGGTCAAACCTTAGGTGAAGGTATCGAAAGTAAATTACGCATTGCTGTTGATGCTATTTTTCCGCAGCAATTGCTTTATAAAGTGCTTAACGATACTTCGTCGCAATACCCGCAACTGCGTATTGAACTGCATGAGTCTGTGCTGATGGGGGGCAATGAGCTGCTCGAAAACGATCAGGTTGATATTGCCATTACCGGCTTTCCGATAGCGGCAAACTTTCACGAAGAATTATGCGATATCGAATTTATCGCTGTAGCTCACCCAGATCACCCTTTACATGCGATAGAGCGTGAAATCACTCTCGAAGATTTAAAGTCACACCGCCAAATTGTTGTTCGCGACTCAGCAAAAAAACACAAACAAGATGGTGGCTGGTTAGGTGCCGATCAGCGCTGGACCGTTACTCATATGCGCACTTCGATTGATATGATCAGTAATGGACTTGGCTTTGCATGGCTACCAAAAATAGCGATCGAAAAACAACTCGCTGCTGGGCAAATGAAAGCGCTCAATTTAACTCATAACAGTAGTCGTAGCGCTAAGTTACATTTGCTCTTTAAAGATGGTGACAAACTAGGTCCAGCAGCACGCGCATTTCTTGGCGAATTGCGTTATCAAGTGATGGAAAACCTATAGTTTTAGAGGCGTTTCAGCAATACCTTTAACGCCCGGCTCAAGAATAAACACGCCCCCACTGTGCGGGTAATCAGCGAGCACCGAATCTTCTAACCCTACTGCCGCAGTCGTCACCGCAAGATGTCTGAGCTCCTCGCCGACAAATGCGACACTCGTAACACGCGGTGCGGGCAAGCGAATAAACTGCACCTGCTCACCACTTGGAGCAAAACGATAAATGCCATAACCATTCCATGCGGCAACCCAAAGATGATCTTCGCTATCGACGGTCATGCCATCAGGAAAGCCCATATTATCAGTAAAGCGAATAAACTCGTGCTTATCAGCAAGCTCGCCATGCTCATTCAGAGTGAAGCGGTAGATTGTTTGTTTATCTGAGTCTGTAGAATATAGAAACTGGCCATTTTTACTTACCGCGGGGCCATTGCTAATCGTGTAGTCATGATCTACCGCTGTCGGAGTCTGACCATGACCAAAACGGTATAACTTGCCACTACTGCTTTGCTCTTGAGAGTCCATTGAGCCAAAAAAGCCAAAGCCTTGGCGAGACGTTTTACCATCGTTTAAGCGGTTTTGTAGCGGTTCGTGATCTATTGCATAAACTAGCTCGCGGCTAAAGTCTTCACTATTTAGCTTATAAACACCTTTAGCAAAGCCTGCCACTAATTCGCCTTGCTCGGTTTCCATCACCCAGCAAATAGGTTCTGGCATAGTAAACTGGCTAACGCGCATCGATTGGCAATCTAAACGAAACAAACGCTGCCCTAAAATATCGACCCAAAATAAACAGTTATGCGCCTTGGCAAAATAGGCACCTTCACCTAATTGGCATTGGCTAGAAATGATTACTTTAATGGTGTCATCGAGCATAGGCTTCATTACACAAACTGCTGAACTATCCTCATTCTATCTGTGTATGAAAATAAGTGCTAGGCCAGATAAACCAGCGACCAGTAAAATGATGCCGCGAATGGCCTTTTCATTGAGGTTATTGTTGATCACAAACGACAAGCCCCAGCCAATTAAAATTGCAGGTAAGCAGAAAAAGAACAACTTCACATCAGCCATATCGGCAGAGCCTGTAAGCATCAGTACAACAATGCCAAACAAGTTTATAAATACGAAAAAGGCGCTTAGATTAGCTTTAATTTTGTCTTTATCTTCAGCTTGATAGAGCAGCCCCATTGGCGCGCCACCAGCAGAAGTCGTGGTGCCTAAAAAGCCCGACGACATCGACGCTAGCAAGCTTGTAATGGTGGAAATTTTCGGTTTCATACCTATGATAGACAATGCCACCACTACCAAAATACTCACCCCAAGCAATAGCTGATACTGCTTCGCATTGACATACAACATCACAATAGCAGCAAAGATAACCCCCACAGCTCCACCAATAATGGATATGCCTGTTTGTTTCATGTCTATCGCGCCACGGTGTTTAATCATTAACACTGACGTTAAAAACAGCGCATTCAAAATCATTGGTCCCGGCACCAGCTCTGGCATTAGCCAGTAAAGCACTGGCACACATAACATACCTAAACCAAAGCCAATAACACTTTGCAGGCAAGCGCCAATAATCAGAATTAAATAAACAAGCACAAAGTCGGTCAAACTTTCTTACCACCTTCCTAACTATGAGATTTCAAATGTTTTAAATAATTATTTATTATTATAGTATCATTTGAATTGTGTAAAATTTTTTCTTTGCTTTAAGTTAATGCAACTGACAATTTAGTTAAGTCCAACCTGCATCCACTATCAGTGATTGTGCTGTCATCATACAGCTATCATCAGCGGCTAAGAATAGCGCGGCATTCACTACATGGTCTGGTTGAATTGTTTCGTTAATACATTGACTTAAACGAACATCTTCAATCATTTCTGGGGTTAGCCAATGAGTAATTTGGCGCTCTGTCATCACCCACCCCGGAACCAGTGAATTCACACGAATATTATCTTTACCATATGAAGCAGCCAATGAACGGGTTAAACCTTCAATCCCCGCTTTCGCTGTTGTGTAGGCTGGCATGCCTGTTTGCTTAATACGCCAGCTTACCGATCCCATATTGATAATGCTACCACCGCCTAAACGCTGCATGTGTTCAACCACAGCTTGCGATGAGAAAAAACACGGGCGCAAGTTAACTGCAAACTTGTCTTCCCAATATTTCACATCCATATTTTCAGCGGCATGGCGGGTGTCATCGGCTGCGTTATTAATTAACACACCAATGTCACCCTGTTGCTGACGAGTTTGCTCAATGGCCGCTTTTAAGGCTTCTACATCACGTATATCGCAATGAATAAATTGCGGGTCAAACTCATATTTACCCGCTAATTTCGCACATAACGCATCGCTTTGCTCGGTTGCAATATCAACAAAGGTGACTTTCGCGCCCTGCTCGCAGAACCGCGTTACCATTACTTCACCAATTCCCGATGCACCGCCAGTAATAAACACACTCTTACCAACAAGGCTTGGGTAAACTGTTTTTAGCTCGTTTGAATTTGGCATGATAACCTTTTGTTTTAAAGTAATTACAACGTCAAAAAGCGATACTTATTGAGCCGCTTCTTTATCAGCGATTTCTTTTTCAATAAACGCCATTGCTTCATCAATCATGTACGTCATCATGTTTTTAGCACGCTCAGGATCGCCGCTCGCAATCGCGTTATACACTTTAAAGTGCTCTTCAGCGATAGCCTTTTTATTGCCCTTAGCAGGTGTAGTATGTTGAATACTTACGTGTAATGCGGTACGAATAAAATCACGTAATTGATAGAAAAAACGGTTACCACTGGCATGTAAAATAGCCGTATGGAAGGCAAGGTCTGGCTCATGCATTACGCCTTCTGGCTCTTCTGCTGCCGCTTGCATTTTATCGAGTGCCATTTTAATTTCTGCAATGGCTGCTTGGTCGCCTTTTCTTGCTGCAAGTGCTGCTGCTTGTGGCTCAATCGCCAAGCGCACTTGTAAGAATTCTTTAAGTACGTAAAGCGATGGGCTGCTTTCTAACAACCATTTTAATACGCTTGTATCGTATAAATTCCAGTTATCCGCCGACTCAACACGAATACCTTGTCGTGGACGAGAAGAAATCAGTCCTTTTGCTGCAAGCATTTTCACTGCTTCACGAACAGCTGTGCGGCTAATACCATACACTTCACATAATTGTGCTTCGGTTGGTAGCCCCGTTTCAGAGTTATAATCTCCAACAATAATTGCCTTACCAAGCTCATTGGTAACTTGTTGTGATAGGTTTAAATTTTCTAAGCGCGCCATGTGTGTTCCTCAAAAGATCTGAGTAATATGATACATCTATAAAGCTATTCCGTCATCCTGGAAATAATTGATTAAAATCAATAACAAACAAAAAATAGCCTAATACAAGTGTCTATAAATTGCGCAATCAAGTCACCATTTCAACTACATAGTGTCACCTTATTTTAACAAATCTCTTTCACTTGGCTTATTTATAATATAATATTTTTATTAGACAACTAAAAAAGCAAAAATTCTCTTTCAAAATTAGGTGGAACACACGATGGTCGAACTAAGTACCTTAGACTGGGCAGTGCTAGCAGGATTTTTTGTCCTGTTACTGGGCGTTGTCGTGATGTCTATGCGACAAAAAGAAGAAGACACCGCTGATTACTTTTTAGCGGGTCGTAATGCAAGTTGGTTAGTGATTGGTGCCTCTATTTTCGCATCAAACATTGGCTCGGAACATTTAGTGGGCCTTTCAGGTTCAGGTGCACAATCGGGTATGGCACTGGCTCACTGGGAGATGCAATCGTGGATCATTCTACTACTCGGTTGGATTTTCGTGCCTTTTTATTGGAGTAGTAAAGTCTACACCATGCCAGAGTTCCTTGAGCGCCGCTTTAACTCTAAATCACGTACCTTCTTATCTGTTATCTCATTGATTAGTTATGTATTAACCAAGGTTGCGGTGACAGTGTATGCCGGTGGTATCGCGTTTAAAACGATCTTAGGTATTGAGAGTATTTGGGGTATCGATTTCTTTTGGATTTCAGCCATTGGCCTTGTAGTGATCACTGGTATTTATACGGTACTTGGCGGTATGAAAGCCATCATGTGGACCTCGGTGTTGCAGACCCCTGTGCTGATTATTGGTTCCTTAGTCATATTAGTTGTTGGTTTAGATAAAGTAGGTGGCTGGGCAGAAGTTGAGCGTATCAACGATGCTAATATGCACCTTATTCGTAGTGCTTCAGATGCTGAATTCCCATGGCCTGGCATTGTGTTTGGTTCATTCATTATTGGCTTTTGGTATTGGTGTACAGACCAATACATCGTACAACGTGTTTTATCTGCAAAAGGCATTAAAGAAGCCCGTCGTGGTACCATGTTTGCCGGTTACTTAAAGCTACTTCCTGTATTTATCTTCTTAGTACCGGGCATGATTGCATACGCATTAAATGTTAAAGGTATTATTAGCTATGAAAGTGCTGACCAAGCCTTCCCAACGTTAGTTGCTGAGCTATTACCTGCTGGTGTTAAGGGAATTGTAATTGGTGGTTTAGTAGCGGCTCTTATGAGCTCTTTAGCATCATTATTTAACTCATCAGCGACCTTGTTCACCATTGATTTCTATAAAAAATTCAAACCAGAATCAACTGAGAAGCACCTTCTTAAAGTTGGCCGCATTGCCACTATCGTGATTGTTGTTTTAGGCCTTCTATGGATACCCGTGATGAGCTTAATTGCCGATGTTCTTTATGAATACTTACAAAGTGTGCAGTCTCTTATTGCACCGGGTATTGCTGCGGTATTCTTACTAGGTTTATGTAGTAAACGCATCACTCCAACAGCGGGTTTTGTGGGCTTAGTATCAGGGTTTGTACTGGGTATGATCCGCTTAGTGTTACTACCGTTTAAGGATGATTTAACAGGTTCATCATTTGCATGGATCACCACGATGAATTGGTTGTATTACTGTATTCTGCTATTTGTCGTGGTCGTTGCGATTATGATTGTGGTGAGTATGTTCACCAAACAAGCAGACGAAGAACAATTGAAAGGTCTTACTTTCTCAAGCCTAGATAAAACAACTATGAAAGAAGTAGCTGCCGGCTTAGATAAGTGGGATTACATTCATACCGCGGGTATTATTGGTATTACTGCCTTTATTTACTACCGCTTCTGGTAATCGTTCGTTCCCAAAGTTGTAGGGCGCCAATTGGCGCCCTTTTTTAATCAGCGAGTTCAGGTGAAAACACTGGAAAACCGTTTTTATCCCACGTAATAATACGTGCTCGCGCATGGCGGTTAGGATCTGTAAGTGGTGTGCCTTTGAGCTCTTTATAATCACGACTGTGATAAATCATTAAATCGGTTACACCATCTTCAGCTTTGACAAAACTGTTGTGGCCGGGACCAAAACGACCTAGCTCAGCATTGCTGGTAAACACCGGCTCAGCCTTCTTATGCCAGCTAGCAGGGTCAAGTAAGTCAGCATTCACATCTGCCCATAGCAAGCCCATTGCATATCGATGATCGGTGGCACTGGCTGAATAAGTGACAAATATTTTATCGCCATGAGTGATAACAGCAGCACCTTCGTTGACCTTATAGCCTTGCACTTCCCACTCTAGGGTTGGCTCAGTAATCGCGATAATGGGTTCTTTAATTGATGTAGGTGAGTCCATTTCAGCTAACCATAAAGCAGAGTTATAAGTTGCAGGCTGGTTCTGCTGCGCCCAAATCATGTAACGCTTACCCTTGTGCGTAAAACTTGTGGCATCAAGCGAAAAACTATCAAGGTGGCTAGTTACTTGCCCCATTTCTTGCCACTCACCTTGCATCGGATTAGCACTGTCGTTTTTAAGTGCATACATGCGAATACTGAACGGCTTTTCGATATCACCTGCAGCGAAGTAGATATACCAACTGCCATCAATCTTATGTAGCTCAGGGGCCCAAATATTGACACTCATTGGGCCTTTATCGCGCTTTTGCCAAATAACCTTCGGCTCAGCTAATTTTAAATCGTTTAAACGACAAGCTTGGCGCAGCTCAATTTCATCAAATTTCGGCGAACTACCTATAAACGTGTAACAGCCACTTTTATCATCGCGAACTAACCAAGGGTCAGCACGTTTGAGTACAATGGGGTTATCAATTGGCGCTAAAGTCTTGCTACTATTAGCATCAGCAAGGGCTGACAATGGCGAGGCACTTAACGCACTAAGAAGCGTTAGCCGAGATAATTTTTTGAGCATAATGTGTCCTGTATTTCGTCTCGATTTTATTGTTAATATTGTATTACATATTATATAGTAGCTGAATGAACACAAGAGTTAAAACAACAAAAGGTATTCAAGCATGAGACCCGTAAGTAAGGTGACACACGCAATGAAGTGGCTTTCAACAGGGCTACTTTTTTCTGCCGCAGCCGTTTCTGCAAAGCAAGTTGAAGTACACGATCCGGTGATGACCAAAGAAGGCGACACGTACTATGTATTTAGCACAGGCCCTGGTATTACCTATTATGAATCGAAAGATTTAACCAACTGGAAACTCACAGGCCGCGTTTTTAAAGACGAGCCAAGTTGGGCAAAGCGTATTTCACCAAGCTTTGATGGCCACTTATGGGCACCTGATGTGTATGAGAAAAATGGTAAGTTTTACCTTTATTACTCAGTCTCTGCATTTGGCAAAAACACTTCGGCAATTGGTGTAACGGTTAACGAAACCCTTGACCCATCGTCACCTAATTACATGTGGATTGACTACGGTATAGTGGTTGAATCAGTGCCTGAACGTGACGATTGGAACGCTATCGACCCTGCAATAATCGAAGATGAGAATGGTACACCGTGGATGAGCTTTGGTTCGTTCTGGGGCGGCCTTAAACTAGTAAAACTTGATGATGACATGGTGCGCTTAGCAAAACCTGAAAAGTGGCATCACATTGCGAGTCGTCCCAACACGGAACATGGTCCGATTGAAGCACCTTATATCTTCAAAAAGAATGGCTATTATTACCTGTTTGTATCATTTGATAAGTGCTGCCAAGGGGTAAAAAGTACGTACAATGTACGCGTAGGTCGCAGCAAAAACGTTGAAGGGCCATATTTAGATCAGCAAGGTCGATCTATGGTTGATGGCGGTGGTAGCTTAGTTATTGAAGGTAATAAAGATTGGGCTGCTCTTGGCCACAATGCTGCATACACCTTTGATGGCAAAGACTATTTAGTATTACACGCCTACGAAACCGCCGACAACGGCGTGCAAAAGCTACGTATTTTACCTATGAGCTGGAAAAACGATTGGCCGGTTGTTAACCCAGCCGACCTAAATAAGCTCAAAACCAAGCTCACAAAGTAATTATTCAAACCTGTAGAAACGGGTCTACCCCGCGTTGACCCGTACTATCAAAAACAAAAAAACAAACGCGATATAAAATCGCTGCTACGACCCCTTGTAGCAGCGGGTTTATCCCGCGTTGAACCCCGCGTCAAACCCAACGCTAAACCTCAACAAAACAAACGCGATATAAAATCGCTGCTACGATCCCTTGTAGCAGCGGGTTTATCCCGCGTTGAACCCCGAGTCGAACTCTACGTTAAACCTCAACAAAAGCAAAAAAAACGCGATATGAAATCACTGCTACGACCCTTGTAGCAGCGGGTTTACCCCGCGTTGACCGGCGCATCGAACCCAACGTTAAACCTCAACAAAAGAAACAAATATACGCGATATAAAATCGCTGCTACGACCCTTGTAGCAGCGGGTTTACCCCGCGTTGACCCGCGCATCGAACCCAACGTTAAACCTCAACAAAAGAAACAAATATACGCGATATAAAATCGCTGCTACGACCCTTGTAGCAGCGGGTTTACCCCGCGTCGAGCCTCGCGTTGAACTCTACGTTAAACCTCAACAAAAGAAACAAATATACGCGATATGAAATCGCTGCTACGCTTTATAAATTGATTTATCAAAGCTAAGGAAAGCCGATGAACAAATCATACTTACTCAGAAAAGGTAGAGTTTCTGTAGCAAATCACTATTATGCGCTAACGTTTGTTTGCCACAACCGAGCAAATCATTTAAATAACTTCTTCGTTAACCGTCAGATTATTCATCAAATGCAGCAACTTGAGAGTGAAGGCCTAATCAATTCAAATACCTTCGTGTTGATGCCAAACCACATGCACTGGTTAATTCAATTATCTGATGTGTATTCATTAAGTGAGTTTGTTCGAAGGTTCAAAGGGCGAACAGCGTCCACTTTTAGGAAGTTCAATCAACAAAGGCTATGGCAAAAGGGGTTTTATGATCATCAAATTAGAGATGAAGATGACTTACTCAGCAATGCACGTTATATAATCGCCAACCCATTAAGAGCTGGTTTAGTCAAAGATATCGCGTGCTATCCTTTTTGGGATAGCACTTTCATGAAGTAAAGTTGCAGTTATACGAAATCAACCAAGGTAATATCAACTAGCATGGGGCTTTGGCAGCCTTGCTGATGCTTTTCTTCAATAAATGCGCTGTACACATCACGCGCCAAATGCGCAGGTATTAGCACCTCAAAGCGGCTGCCTTTATTCATTAGTTGCAACGCTTCTTGCAAGCCCACAATCGCCTCTGCAATTTCGTACTCTACAGCAGCACCTTGCTTTCGAGTATCAAATAACACCCGACCATTTGTAAGGGTAACGCGTTGATGCACAGTCACAGTGGCATCCCAACTAGGTTTATCCCCCTGACCTTGCTCAATCACTCTATAACCGAGCCCTGTCGGCGTTTGGTAAAAGCTGTGTTGCTCAGCGCTGTTATCTAAAAGCGACGGTAAAACATGCTCTTTAGCCGTCGCAAACACATTGTTGCTTAACATAGCCAACTCTTTATTGTGCGTTGATTAAACGAATACCATAGATACCACCGGCAACAGAGTCTTTGTCGGCAGCAAAACGTAAGGTAAGCGTTTTCGACTTTTTCATTGCCTCTGTTAATGGGTAATCAATGGTGTAGAACTCATCAGTCGGCTTGCCTACAGGCAAACTAACCGCAGCTAATTGCTCACCATTTAAATTAATTGAGAAATGACGATCTACATCGCCAATAAAATAGCGAACACGCAAAGCAACCGCTTTTTGTTCTGGGTTGCTAAGCTGATACTCAAACCAACCTGTCGCATCGCGCCAATGATGACCATTATTAACACCCGCACGAGTTCCTTCACCTTTAAAGTCGTGTTCGACTTCAGGTTGTTGCTCACCCGGCGTAATTTGATCAACGGTTAATAAACGAAGCTGTTCTTTCGCTTGCTCAGCCGCTTTTGCATCAGCAACAAATTGTGTGAACTCAGCTTCACTTTGCTGCGGCCAATACACTTGATAGCGACTATCGTGTAAGCGGAAGAACGGAATTAGCTCTGTGCTCTTAGTGTTATCGATACCTTGCTTGGCAATCGCCACATTTTTATCGGCGATAAATGCAAGCTCTTGGCCCGGTTTACGAGTAAGATCGGCAATAAATTTTTCTGGCTCACTCAGCATGATTGGTAGAGCCTCTGGCGGACAAGTCGGCCCAGCGGCGATGTGGCCCATGCGGCTATTATCAGCAACAAAGTTAAGCTGCTCATTTGCAAATGCTTGTACTTTGGTAGCCATTACAACAGGCCCATACATCACAGAGTAATAATGCTGGCCATCAGGTAGCTGCTCAGTATAAAGCTTAGGACTAAGCTCAAAGGCAAGCTTATCACCGCTTTGCCATGCATGGCTGATACTGTAATAACCGTCTTTTTCGGTTGCGCTTACAGCTTGTCCATTTAAAGTAAAGCTCAGCTCACCTTGCTGCCAAGACGGTTTACGAATATGAATTACCGACTCAGCACTTTGCCCCTCAGACAAACGATTCACGGTCAGTGAAACCTTGTTATCATCTGGAAATTGGCTGTCTTGCGTGATCTGCAAACCCTGCTGTTGCCAATTTAACGTGCTTGGAATAAACAAGTTCACCCATAGCTCTTTACCGGTATTGCTATAAATCAGCTCACCATATTTGCTGTGATTCTCAATACCTGAGCCTACGCAACACCACATTGAATCTTGCACTGAAGAATACATACGGTAATGACCAGGACGCATTGAGGTAAAGTAAACAAGACCACCATGCTCTGGGTGTTGTGATGATAAAATATGGTTATATGTGGCGCGCTCATAATAGTCTAAATAGCGCGTATCACCGCTTTTTAAAAACAATAACTTACTTAGTTTCATCATGTTGTAAGTGTTGCAGGTTTCAGGGCCTTCAACATCTTCAACCATTGGCGTGAAGTCACTTTTATCATGAAAATGCTCACGTACTGAGTTACCGCCAATTGATACTGAGCGCTCTTGGCTCACTGTTTTCCAGAAAAAGTTAGCACCTTGCTGCCATGCTTCATCATCGCTGGCATTTGCTACTTTCAACATGCCAATAATTTTTGGAATTTGCGTATTGGCATGCAGGCCCGTTAACTTATCTTCTTTGTGTAATAAAGGTTCGATAATGATGTTATGAGAGAACTGACGGGCTAGCTTTAAGTAGCGCTCATCATCACTAATAAAGTACATGTCAGCAAACACATCATTTAAGCCACCATGCTCTGAATACAGCATTTGTTGAACTTGTTCATCAGTTAGCTTTGCAGTGGTCGCTAAGAACCATTCGCCTAACTTAAATAGTATTTGTTTGGCTTTATCACTACCGGCTACGTCATATGCATCACGCAAGCCATGGAAAATTTTATCGATGTTATAAAGCGGTACCCAGCGGTCATTTAAGCTAAATAAGTCGGCTTTGATTTCACCCTTTTCAATCTGCTGCCACATTTCATCGCCATTTGGGATACCACCTAAGTAACCACCTGTGGCTTGTTGGGCGCGCTCCAGCTCGCTTAGCATATAATCTAAACGCTGCTTTAATTCTTCGTCACCGGTGGCTGCCCACGCAAGACTCAAGGCAGAAAGGTAATGACCACCAATATGGCCATCAAGACCTGTGCTTTCCCAGTTGCCATAGTTAGGCGCTTTAGGTTCAAGGCCGGCTTCACGCAGGTAAGGAGCAAGTAGCTGATCAGGATGAAGTGCTAATAAATAACGCACATTCGTTTGCTGTGCATGTAAAAACGGGCTGGCGCTTAAACTTACTTGGTTTAGGGCAAATAAATGTTGTTCGCTGGTATGTTCAGCATGCTCCACAGCAGCAGTTTGTTTACTGTCTGTTGGCAGCTCACTACAACCGGTCACAGTTAATAATGCAGCACAAATGCTTGCTAAATAGCTAACTTTTAATGTGTTCATACTGTTTGTTGCCTCCCAGCGAATTGTTATTTTAAAGAGCAAAGCGCACACCCCGTTTAGTGTGCGCATTTAAAGAGTGGTTATTTTGGTAGGCGTTTATGAATAACCATATCCGTATAGTACTCATCGGTAATTTTGTATTTTTTCAAGATCAAACCAAGTAAGGCGTGAAATACACCTGGAATGATAGTTAGCATCAGTGCTAAGCCCATTAGGGTGAACTCGGTTTGCTCAACGTTAGGCTTGTACTCAAAGAATGCCAGTAATAAACCACCTGCTAAGCCAGCTAAACCGCCACCAGCTTTTTGGCAGAATGAAATGCCGCCAAACGATAGACCCGATGCACGAACGCCGTCTTTAATTTCACCGTAATCTACAGCTTCAGCAATTGCAGACCAGAATACTGGTGCATGTAAATCAACCACAAATGACAAGATGATATAAAGCACAAACGCCATCATTACATCGCCCGGTTGCACTACAAAATACATTAGCAATGAGATGAATAGCACGGCGATTTGTGATTGACGGAATAGCTTCATTTTACAGTAACGCTGGGTGATCCACGTACTTGCCACCATTGAGACAATAGATGCTGCAATACCTGCACTGGTAAAGGCACCTGCTAAATCTGGTACACCTAAGTAATAGGTTGCGTAATACATAGCAACACTGCCACGAATCGCATAGCCAAGCGTACCAAGCACACATGCTGCACACAGTAGTAACCATTGGTCGTTTTTAATAAGTACTTTTAATTGCGTAAGTACGCCTTCGGTTTGTGGCTCATGGGTAATACGTTCGCGAGTAGTAAAGAAGCAAAACAAAAATAGTGCTACGGCACATGCCGATACCAATGCCATTGCCAATTTATAACCATACGACAAGCTGCCATCCCCCCAATATGAGGCAAGTAGCGGCACTGAAAATACAATCACCACATTGGCAATCTTAGCGAAGAACATACGGTAACCATTAGCTGACAAACGCTCTTTAGGATCGGCAGTTAATACACCAATGTAAGAGATATAAGGAATAGCAACACCGGTAAACATCAAGGTCGCAAACAAGTACGTGGCATAAGCCCAAGCTAACTTCATGTTGTAGTCGAAATCAGGCGTGGTAAATAACAGTACGACCGATAAACCATAAGGCACAGATAAAAATAAGAACCAGTGACGGAATTGACCCCAACGGGTTTTCACTTTGTCGGTGATTACCCCCATTAATGGATCGGTAAAGGCATCAACAAAACGCGCCACTAAGAACAACACACCCATATCAACCGGATCAAGTCCGTAGATATCGGTGTAAAAGAAAGACATAAAATAGAATAACGCTGCAACCATGACATTTACTGCCATGTCGCCGGCACCAAAGCCGACCTTTTCTACAACGGATAACTTTTGAGATTCCATACAACAACACCCTAATTGGTCAATAATGAGCCGCCGCTCACTATTTCAAGCAATGTCAAAAACCCTCAACATTGCGTATCAAATAAATTTATAGCCCTAGATATTACACAGCTTGGCCATTGCGTTCGTTATTTTTGTAAATTTAATGCTAATCTAATTAATAGTATTATCATACTTATTAAATCGCAACTCTTTTCGACCGATGGTTTGGTTTATAGAAACCAATAAAAAACCCCAGCAAAGCCGGGGTTTTTAGGTCTATAAAAGAAATTTAGAAAGAATAACGCGCACCTAGTGCGAATGTACGTGAGTAGATACCGTTACCAAAGTTAAATAGGTTGTCGTTACCTTCACCGTAGTAGCTTTGATATACGTCGTCGAGGATGTTCGTTGCATCAAAGGTTACAACAAAGTCATCATTCACATTGTAGCTAAATTGGAAGTCTAAGCTTTGCTCAGGACGATTCCAAAACTGAATCGGGTTAGCAAAGATTGCCGCTTCGTTACCTGTGTAGAACTCAGAACGCCATACATAAGATAAACGCATATCGAATGAATCACGCTCGTAGATACCTACGATGCTGTACGATTCATCAGAAACACCTGCCATTTGTGAATCAACATAACCAGAGATTTCACCTAGCTCATTGAATTCAGGTGTATCTTGCTCTGAGTCAAGCATCGTATAGCTTGCTTGCACACCAAAACCGTTTAAGTACTCTGGTAAGTTTTCTGGGAAGTAAACTAAACCAACTTCTAAACCAGACAGTTCACCGTTTGAAGCATTCACTGGTGCACTTAATACATATGGGCGTGTTACGCCATCATCGCCTTCGCGCACTACTTGCTTACGACCCGCAACAACTAAGCCTTCGATTTCACGGTAAAAGTAAGCCGCGTAAAGTGAGCTTGTATCTGCGAAGTACCATTCAAGTGATACGTCGTAGTTCTTTGACTCTGTTGGTTTAAGCTCTGGGTTACCACCATTACCTGTACCGTATGTAGCACCTTCTGTTAATGGATCGTACCAGTATTGCAACGCGTTCAAGTCAGCAAAGTTAGGCATACGTAATGTTTCTGTGTACGCAACACGACCCACTACATCATCAGTGATGTTCCAGTTAAGTACTAAGCTTGGTAGTAATGCGCTGCTATCAGCACTTGCTGAGCTTTCTTCAAATACATTTGAGTTCATGCCGCCAGACTCAGCAACAAAGTCCATATCTTGCTCGTAGCTTACATAACGTAAACCAAACTCACCGCTAATATCTTCCGTTAAGAAGAAGTTAGTTGTGGCATATAGCGCGTATGAGTTTTCTTCGATATCAAATGTTTTGTATACATCTTCAGCTTCAAGGCCATATACGCTACGAACAGCATCGCCGTTATCAAGCATGTAGCCACCGTCAGCAGTTACAAAGCTGTCGAATACGTCAGCACGGCCATCGAAATAATCATCAACTTGGAACACAATACCAGAACCATCACCAGATGCCCCAGCTGCAGCTAATTGCTCAATTAAGCTAGCTACAGACGTGTTGGCAATACCAGTATCTTGACCACGTGTGTACTCTTGCGCAGTTCGTTTTTCGTAGCGACCACCGAATTTCACTTTATCAAAATAAGTACCACCAATTAGGTATTCAGCATCAAATGTGAAAGTTAATGCATCACCCGCGTTACCGCCGCCATTGTCATAAATAGTGCCAGCATTCCAGTTTTCGATAGCAGCCATATCAGCTTCGTTTACCGCTGTGTTTGGATCATCCCAAAACGCGATGCCTGGTACGCCGTCTTTATCATTAAAATCAACGTCAAGACCCGTCGCTACACGATCAAAACGCATTGCGAAGAAATCTGTTTCGTACTCACTGTCTTGGTAAACAACTTCAGTGTTGATAGTTAGGTAATCGCTTGCTTGCCACTCTGCACCTAGCGCATATAAGTAGCTATCTGTTTTACCATATGAAAAGTCACCACTTTGGAAACCGCCAGCGCCAATCGCTTGCTTTTCTTTAATTACATTAGTGCCATCAAACACAGTTGGTGTTTCAATAAAGCCGTTACCATTTTCAAACGTATTTGAGAACCACATCGCGTTTTGCGATTCGTTTTCGTAACCTGTGTAGAAACCTTCAGCTGTGATTTCTAGGGTTTCATCTGGTGCCCACTGTAAAGATACAGACGCAGCCGGGCGCTTACGAAGACCAGTGAATGAAGTACCAAAAATAGCATCACGTGCAAGTAGGTATTCTGTTGGCTCGCCATTTACGTCTAAAGTAGAACCAGCCGCAGTAGGTAGACCTAACTCAGTACCTTGAGTCCAGAATTCATTTGGAACACGTGAATACGGTGAGTAGTTGTATTGTGGCTTATCAGTAAAGAATGGGAATGCAGCACCCGCTGTGATGGTGTCATCGCGGTAATGTGTTTCAGCATAAGAAATATTGAAAAGTGCACCAAACTCACCAGCACCGTCGATTTCCCAACGATTAGAAAGTAATGCACTGATATTTGGATCAACTTCATCTGGTTGATCTGAGTAAATCGCACGTGCCGCTAAAACAACTTTTTCACCTTCGAAGTTGAAAGGGCGGTGAGTTTTAATATCAATCGCACCTGCGATACCACGTTCGATTTGATCCGCCGAACGAGTTTTATAAACTGTTACGCCTGAAAGTAAACTTGCAGGAATGTCTTGCAGCGCCACATCACGACCCGCGCCTGTAAAGATAGCGCGGCCATTAACTGTGGTATTAACATCAGTAAGACCACGGATTGAAACCGCACTTACTTCACCAGCACCACGGCCTGTTGTTTGTACACCTGTCACACGTTGTAGTGCTTCAACTACGTTGTTATCAGGGAATTTACCAATATCTTCAGCAACAATTGCATCCACGATTTGAACGCTTGCACGTTTTTCATCTAGCGCTTTGTTTAAACTGCCGCGAATACCTGATACTTGAATAACCTCCATCTCATCGACGTTATTCTCAGGAGTGTTTGGTGCTTCCTCCTGTGCAAAAGCAAATTGACAGGTAAATGCCATAACTACAGCACTGGCTATGTGTGTTCTTTTAAACATAAGCGGTGTTCTCCAAATTATAGTTATATCGGTCCGCTGAACTTTCCCCATTCAGTTACCGAAGAGTGACCACTGCATTGTGCATCGTGTGTTGTCAAAACGGTGCGCGAGTGTGTCTACATTTTATTATGTTAATACATTGCTGCCTGAACTTTAATCATATTGTATGATTATTTAACAGTCAACTCAAAAAGCCAAATTAAAATTAGTGCCATTATGTTTACAAAAAACGTTGTAATTATAACACGTTACAAACTCAAAAAGGGCTGCGTTTTTATTTTGGGAATTTATATAGGCCCGTTATTATCAGTCACTTAGCGTTTATTTGTTTGCTTGTTTAATTTGTCTTTAGTTCATCCAGAGCGACAAAAAAGGGCTAACAAGTTATTTACCCGGCGTATTTTGATGCTACTATGATAAAAATACAATAATACAATATAGAGTTATTTTTTGCTGCACTTTTACTGGTTTGTTTCGATGTAAACAATCAGTTACTCAGTATAATCAGGCATACACTGTGTATTATCTGGTCATTTAGAGCGAGCTCTAAGTAAAAAAGCTGCAGTTCGAACAACAATTATTAGTCACAGAGGACACTCATGAAGAAATTGAAAGCGTTGGCGCTACCATTACTTTTTTCGAGCAGCTTAGCTGTTGCACAAAACCCATTATTTACCGATGTATTTACTGCAGACCCTGCGGCACTTGTTCACAATGACACCGTATACCTTTATACAGGCCATGATGAAGCCCCTAATAATGACGTGTTTTTTGAAATGCACGACTGGTTAGCCTTTTCATCAACAGATATGGTGAACTGGAAAAAACACGGCCCAATCATGAAAGCAACAGACTTTAAATGGGCTAAAGGTGAAGCATGGGCTTCACACATGATTGAGCGTGATGGCACTTTCTATTTCTTTACAACCGTTCGCCACAACGATACAAAACCAGGTTTTGCAATTGGTGTTGCAACTTCTAAGTCACCAACAGGCCCTTTTAAAGATGCGATTGGTCACGCGCTTGTTACTGATGATATGACCAAGCACACGCCAAATGATTGGGACGACATCGACCCGGCTATTTATACAGAAGAAAATGGCGATACTTACATGTTCTTTGGTAACCTAATGCCAAAATACGTAAAGCTGAGCGACGACTTACTGTCTCTTGATGGTGAAATTAAAACGCTTGATTTACCAAACTTTACCGAAGCGCTATGGGTTCATAAGAAAAACGACAATTACTATGTATCGTACGCGTGTGAGTTCCCAGAGAAGATCTGTTATGCCATGAGCAAAAGCATTCATGGACCGTGGGAATATAAAGGTATCTTGAATGAGATCGCAGGTAACAGCGAAACCAACCACCAATCAATCATCGAATACAAAGGTAAAGACTACTTTATTTACCATACTGGTGCTGTACCACCGATTGATGGCAAACCAAGTGGCGGGCGCTTTCGTCGTTCAGTGGCGATTGAGCCACTTTACTACAACGAAGATGGCACACTTAAACGTATTATCATGACCACTGAAGGTCTAAGTAAACAAGACAAGTAATATCAAAAAGGGCTCTTTAAGAGCCCTTTTTAATGCTCAAATGTAATACAAATAAGCAAATTTAACGGAAAATCCCCACTTTCAGATAAGCAAAAAACTTCCCTAATAGCGCAAAAACAGCGAAAAAAACGCCAAAAATGGCAACTTGAAAAAATTAAAATCACGCTGTATATATTGTAAACACTGATACTTCATGTTTACATATCAATTACCTTTGCAAAAGTATTTGCACATTTTAAATCGTACTATAAAATTACAATACTACGTTCTTATTAGTTTGATATAGGCGCGCGGCAATTTTATTGACAACAATCGAATAAAAAAATGAATCCCAGTTTCAAGAGGACACATAAAATGAAATTAAATAAATTAGCCATGGTCATAGCCTGCTCTTTGGCTGTGACAGGTTGTGGCAAAGAAGATGGTACTAAGCTTGACACAGCACCAGCGGTTGCCGACCCGCAAAGTGCAAAACCGACTGTAAGCAGCAGTGTTGAATACACTGAATCAGGTAGTGTAATGGTTACCAATGTAAGCGTGCACGATCCTTCTGTCGTTAAAGTCGACGACACATATTATATTTTTGGGTCACACCTTGCTGCCGCTAAATCGACTGATCTCTTGAACTGGGAAATGATTTCGAGCCTTTCAGCTAACGAAGCCGTTAATGAAAGCCCATTATTTGATTACAACTACACAGGTGAAATTGCCGAAGGCATTGAATGGACAGACGGTTTCACAGGAAACTGGGCTGCTGATGTTATTCAGGCGCCAAATGGCAAGTTCTGGTTCTACTACAACCACTGCGCACAAGATAACCCAGATACACCGGATGTTGTTGATGAAGTGTGCTGGAACCGCTCTTACCTTGGTTTAGCTGAAGCTGACAATATCGAAGGTCCGTATACAAACAAAGGTATTTTCTTACGCAGCGGTTATCGTACAGAAGCAGAGTTTGCAGCTTACCCACTTGATAATGGCCAGACAACATGGAATGGTGCCGTTGATCCTAACGCCATTGACCCTGCAGCTTTCTATGATGCTGATGGCAAACTTTGGATGGTTTACGGCTCATACTCTGGCGGTATTTTCGTGCTAGCAATGGACGAAGAAACAGGTATGCCAGAAGCAGGTCAAGGCTATGGTAAAAAGCTAGTTGGCGGTGACTTCCGTGCGATGGAAGGTGCATTTGTCATGTACAGCCCAGAAAGTGAATACTACTACTTATTCTTCTCAGTTGCTGGGTTTGATCTTAATGGTGGCTACAACATCCGTGTTGCTCGCTCAAAAACACCGGATGGCCCTTATCTAGATAACGCAGGTAATGACATTGCAGCTATCGGCGGTCTGGAGGTCGGCGAAAAACTAATGGGCGGCTTTGAGTACACGCAAGAACTTGGCGAAACAGCACCAGCATGGGGCTACCAATCACCGGGCCATAACTCTGCTTACTACGATGAAGCGACAGGTCGTCATATCTTAGTTACGCATACGCGTTTCCCGCAAACATCGACTGAGTTCCCAACCATTTCAGAAGCGCACCAAGTTCGCGTACATGAAATGTTCATTAACTCATTAGGTTGGCCTATGGCTTCTCCACAACGTTATGTGCCGCTTGAAGGCGACAACATGGTTGTGGCAGATGAGCTTTACGGCTATTACAAATTTATCAACCATGGCAATGATGTAAATACAGATGCTATTCGCTCAATGCATATTGCTTTAAACGAAGATCACTCAGTAACCGGTGATGATCCAGGTATCTGGTACATGATTGATGACTCAAATATTAAACTTGAGTTAGATTCTGGTACTTACTTTGGCGTGGCTAAATGGCAATGGGATGATGCAACTAAAGCAATGGCTGTAACTGTATCAGCTACATCAAGCGAAGGCGCTACCATTTGGGCAAGTAAACGTGATGAAATCACAGATACCGCTAACGTGCTAGGCACTGTTCAAGAAGCACTTGATATCAAAACTGAATTATCAATTGCTGACGAAGGCTACTCATTACCAACGAAAGGTAAAGACGGTGCTGCAATTAACTGGGAAAGCAGTGATGAATACTACATCACCAGTGAAGGCTCTGTATTCATTCCAACGCCAGATCGTGGTGATAAAGCGGTTACTTTAACGGCTAATATCTCTTTAAACGGTGAAAGCACGACTAAAACATTTAATGTAAATCTAGAAGCGCGCCCAGAGTTTAAAAATGCGATTGCACACTATGCATTTGAAGATTCACTCAGTGATGGGTTAGGTAACCTAGATGATGCGGGTGTAACAGATAACAACATGTTAAATGTGGGTGCTGGTACAGCTGCATACGCAGAAGGTCAAACAGGTAAAGCATTTAACTTTGACGGTGCAACGGGCGTACGTTTACCTGATGAGTTAGTAACAGGCGATGAGTACACCATTTCGTATTGGTTTAAACCAACAGTACTAACTAACTTTACGCCTACATTCTTCGCATCAACCTCTGATGCACGTTGGATGAGCTTGATCCCAGGTAGTACACACTTTACGTCAACACCAATGCTATGGAGCCGTTATTTAGCTGATGATGGCACTGATATGTGGAACCAAATCATTTCTGACTCTCCAGCGGTAATGGATTGGAATCATATTGCAATCACTTATGCTAATGGCAATGCAACACTTTATCGTGATGGTGTACGTGCAGGTTCGATGCCTCGCCCTGACTTCTTTAGCGAACAAACAGGTAACTTTGCCCTTGGTGTGAACTACGGCTGGGACTTACCTTTCCAAGGTCAAATTGATGAATTCATCGTTTATGACTACGCGCTAAACGGCCTAGACATTAATGGTGCGGCTATCAATAACCTGACAGATCCGACTAAATTCGAGAGCTTCATTACAGATGCGCTTGATTTAGGTGATGTTTCTGCAGTACGTGATAGCTTTGAATTACCACGAGTCGGTCCATTTGTATCTGGTATTAGCTGGACGTCAAACAACGAAGAGTACTTAAAACCAGTTAACGGCACGGCTGTTGTGACACAACCAAGTGCGTCTGCTGGCGACCAAGTTGTAACATTAACTGCAACCATTAAGTACAAAGACTTTACTGATACTAAGTCATTCGATGTAACCTTAAAATCACTTGCACCTGCTGAATACAGCTTTGAAGGTGACCTAAGTGCATTAAACGGCGCATACGCGGCGGGTAAATCAACGGGTGGTTTCATCAACAACACTGGTGGTAACGTAACTTTTGTTGACGGTATCATGGGTCAAGCAGTATTCCTAGAAGGTTCAGGTGTTCGTTTACCGGATAACTTAATCACGACCAATGATTACTCAGTATCTATGTGGTTAAAACCTGAAACCTTCACTGATTACACTACAGCATTCTTTGCCGGTGCAAGTGCAAACGCATGGTTAAGTTATGTACCATCGATGGCAGGCTCAGCGCTAACGCGTTTATGGGCAAATAACGGCGCCTTCTTCGATAATGCAGAACTAGATAGCCGTATTCCTGCAAAAGAGTGGACACATGTTGCTTTCACTGTTGATGGTACAAACGGTGATGTACTGAAGATGTATGTTAACGGTGAACTACAGCTAGAAAGCGATGGCTTCCCACGTGTATTCACGGTTCCTGGTGAAACAAATGAGTTTGCTCTAGGTGTTAACTACTGGGATACGCCATACCACGGTGCTATCGATGAACTGAAAATTTTCAACGGTGCGATTAGCGCTGAAGAAATAAAAGCACTCTTTGATGCAGCAGCTGCACAAGAGTAACAAAGTGAGGTGAGCTGCCTCACCTCAACTATTTGTTGTCTGGAAAAGCCGGTTAAAAAAGCCGGCTTTTTTCTAAATCTTTAGTACCTTTTGCCGATACATAGCTATCTTTACCTTTTAACTCAATCATTATGGCTATTAACTCATTATCAAGTGCGTTAACTATCTCAAATGCAGATAAAGCAAGCAGTAATACCAACTCCAAAGTCGGCTACAAACTCAGCAGCCAAGAGATGAATAAACTCTCTGGTCGTGAAGTAGAGCCCACACAAAAAGAAGAAGTATCTAGCGAACTCCCTGAGCATATCCGCAAAATGGTTGAACAACTAGAAAAGCTCAAAGAACAGCTTGAACTTGCCAAAGAGCAATTAGCCAAACTGCAAGCACTAAAAAACCAAGAAGATGAAGCGGTTAAAGTGCAAGTTGAAACACAGACCAAAATGGTTATGGAAATCCATACGCAAATAATGTCTCTTAGCCAGTCAATTAGCGACGCGCTAAAAGAAGCAGGTATAAGCGATCCCGGTGTATTGATGAGTGTGTTGGTATAAAGTTCAGACCTCTGGCTTTAAACAGTATTGATTACGACCGCTCTTTTTAGCTTCGTACAGGTTTTCGTCTGCCTTTAAGAAAAGTGTCTTCCAATCTCTTGGAGATTCAGGAACAGTCACCCCGCCAATTGAAATAGTTAAGTAGCCACAGGGTGAATCTTCATGGGGTAAATGCTCTTCATGCAATAGGTCTATTATTCGTTTTGCCACCAACTGACAGCCTTCATAGTTAGTGTGTGGAAGAACAACAGCAAACTCCTCACCACCCCAACGTGAAATAAAATCAGTGTCGCGTGTTAATGCTCTTTTTACAGTGTTAGTAACTGATACAAGCGCTGCATCACCTGCCAAATGGCCATAACGGTCGTTATATTTTTTAAAATAATCAATATCCAGTAATAACACAGAGACTTCGGGTGACTCGTACCTTGCACTCAGTTGATTCATCACCACTTCTAAATAGCGTCGATTAAAAACTTTCGTGAGCGAGTCAATCATTGATGCTTCTTTATGTTGCTCAAGCAAAGCACTGTATTTCAGCTCTTTTTCTACACGTTTTTGAAGTGTTACGGCACTGTAGGGTTTAGCAATAAAATCATTACATCCTGCGTCCCAAAACTTATATTCAAAGTTTGTATAATTTTCGCCCGTCAACATGATTACGGGCGTATGCTCAAACGCAGGAACACTACGAATGGTTTGACATAGGTCGATACCGTCCATACCGGGCAACCGATAATCAAATAAGAAAAGTGATACTTTTAGATCACCTAATTGCTCTAACAATGCTTCAGCTGTTGAGAAGCGGCTAACATTATATTGAGGTGATAACACTTTGTTGATAATAGTAAAATCAAGATCACTGTCTTCAACCAAAACAACATTGCTATCAAGCGTTGCTTTACTCAAGTCTTTTTCAGCTTTTTTTCGTAACGAATTAAGCGAACTATCCATATAGAGTTTACCCTTGCTGGTTCATCGTTGAGGGTAGTTTGCATTATCAGGGTTTTCAAGTGACGGCAAATAGCTAAGGCCCAACATTTGGGTAGTATATTTCTGGCCAAAGCCAACTTTACTCTTGTAACTCTCCCCTCACTAACTCCCTCTTACCTCCCTAAAAAGAGGCAAAACACAGTGAAAATGCGGGCTCTGAATTATCGATCAAGCAAATACGAAACTTCCTTAACCATTAAAAACACAAAATTTTAAGCGCTTACTTTAAAAAATAAGCAGTAAAGAAACATAGTTTTTATATTTAAAAAACAAAAGCATATAATTTAAAGTAAACCTAAACACTTCACTCTCAGTTAAAACGAGCAAAAACAAAAAATAAGAAATAAGTATTAATTAGCTATTTCAACAACCCTCTCATAGCACTTTTTTAGTATAGAATTTAACCAACCCAAACGTAAGATGGCTGCATCCCATGAATTAAGTAAGGTCATTCTATGCGTAACATTTTATTAGTTTCAGTAAATGGATTTACGTTTAAAGCATGTTTATTGATTACATGTTTATGGATGAGCTTTTTTGCTCAAGCAAAAGATTCAACTTCAATTGAAACAGCAAGAGCATGGCTTAAGCTTGTTGATAGCGGCCAATACGTGCAAAGTTGGCAGCAAACAGATCACATATTTCAGACAGCCACACCAGAGCCAAAATGGCGCTTGGCATTAGAGCAACTTCGTATTCCTCTTGGTCGCGTAATGTCTCGTACTTATTTTGATGTACAAGAATATTCATCACTACCCGGAATGCCTAATGGCGAATATTTAGTGGTTCAATTTCAAACAAGCTTCACCAATAAGGAGCATGCCCTAGAAACTCTGAGTCTGAGTAAAAATAGTGGCCAATGGCAGCCTTTAGGTTATTTAATTAATTAAGGGTCATGAAGGTGTGGATGGATTATGTTGGGTTTCGCTTCGCTCTACCCAACCTACCCAAAAATGAACAGAGCAAGTGCTGAGAGGTACGCCACACATAACAACCCCACCGCTCAGCTTGGAACTTTACTCTCGCTAACTTACAGTCTTCAGCCACAAAAAAAGCCACTCATAAATGAAGTGGCTTTGGTTGAGTCGATTTTTTACTTATAACTTAATTTGGTTCACGCAGATGGAACACTTGGCACTTATTACCTAAATCAGGTTGTTGTGCGAAGTTAGTGTTTTCAGCTAAACCACAGTTACTTAAACCAAGTGCTTGCTTTGTGTAGCGGTTGATCAGCATAACACCACCACCTTCTACTGGAGCAATACGCCACTGTGCTGTTTTCGCTGCACACGAAGCCATTTCTACGTTGGCACCTGGTACTAAGGCGTTATCAGCTACCGCAGCACAGAACTCGCTGTCAGCGCTTTGTTTAAGGCTTACATAGCCTGTATCAGTTGGTGCGAAGAACCATTGCTGTGCATCTTTATGCGTGTAAGCTTGTTGCTCAACATTGGTACCTGCTTTAACCGTACCAGCCACGCTAAGTGCTTTACCACTTTGTTGGCTTAATACGACAACACTACCCATTGGGCGTAATTGCCAGTCACCACACGCTGTTGCGTCGCTTTGCTGTAAAACCGCTTGGTTTTGTGCAGCAGAACAACCAGCAATCGCTAATGGTTTGCCTGTGTAACGGTTAGTAATAGATACATTACCATCTGTGCTTGGTGCTACTTTCCATTGCTGGCAGAAGTTATTGCGCCATGCTGCAGATTGCACCTTAGCGTTATCGGCATCATTACAGCTTTCAAGCTCTAAGAACTTGCTGTCTTCACGGTTAGCTAAACGAACAAAACCATCTGTTGTTGCATCAATAACCCATTGACCATTGGTGCTTGCGCACTGACGTTGTACTGCACGTGCATCTTGTGGATCAGCTGCAATGTCTAAACATAAGCCGCTTGTTGCATTCACTAATTGGTAGCGCTGACCTTGCACTCGCGTTACCAGTGGGCCGTATTCACCTGATGGCGGTGCGACTTCAACACCTGGTGTTAATGGTTTACCAAAGCTTGGTGTACCATCGTCGTTCCAAGTAAATTTTTGCGCACGTAATGAACGAGTCGCGCTACAACCGTGCTCTACCGAATCATTACCATGATAAACTAACCAATCTTCTGTGCCGTCTGGCGATGTGAAAAAGCCGTTATGGCCTGGGCCAAACACTTCTTCTGTACGCTCAAATACTGGCTTATCGTATTTCTTCCAGCTGCTCGCTTTAAGTGGGTCATCACCAACAAGCTCAAGCATACCTAGTTTGTAATCAGGGGTATTACAGAAGCTTGCTGAGTACGTCATAAACGTACGGCCATTGTGCTGTAAAATTTCAGCGCCTTCAGTTACTTTACGGCCACTGATTTCCCAATCTAGCTCAGGACGCGTGATCACCGTATGTGGTGAGTTCTTCTTCAGAGTCCATGGGTTTTCCATTTCAGCAATAATGTTTAATTGCTGATCACCCTGCCATTGTGAGTAGATCACATATAGCTTGTCTTTGTATGTTAGATAGTTACCGTCGATGTTCCATACGTTAGGCATTAATGCGCCCTTGTATTCGTATGGACCCATAGGATCGTCACCGGCACTTTCTAATACATTTAAGTGTTGGTTATCTAAAGTGCCATCAGTACCAGCTGTGTACATCATATACCAGCGGTAGCCGTTTGGCCCTTTTAGGCGGTGGAATTCAAACGCCCAGAAGTTACAACAACGCTCAGGGTTTGAATCAGACCAAACATTGATAGGTGTTGCATCAGCAAGGCCAGCTAGCGTTGGTGATTTACGCATCACTAACTCAGATGTCCACGTTGTTGTAGTTAGGTAATAGTTACCATCCCAATACTCAAGCCATGGATCGGCGCCATTTGGGAAAAGAGGATTAGTAAAAATACCATCATCTTGAATTGGCGCTTTTGCTGTGGCTGCTACATCTGCTTTGGCTGCGTTGTCTTCAGCCGTTGTCTGACAGCCCGTCAGAGCGCCAAACGACAAGGCAAATAGGCTAGCTAAGCCAACCTTTTGCATTGCGCTTTTAAGCTTTGTTGTTTTCACGATTGTGTTCCTTTATTTTGTACCAAATTCGTACACGATGCGTGTTGAATACACGTCACCTGGCAGTAATGTTGTGCTTGGGAACGTTGGCTGATTTGGTGCATCAGGGAAATGCTGTGGCTCTAAACAAAAACCACTTCTGAAATTATGCACTAAGCCAGACGCTTGCACAGTACTACCGTCTAAGAAGTTACCTGAATAAAACTGTACCGCAGGCTCTTCTGTGTAAACTGTTAACGTACGACCAGAGTTTGCTTCGTAAACCGTCGCGGCTTCGATAAGCTCATTGCTTGGCGTGTCTTTAAGCACAAAGTTATGATCATAACCTTTACCAAGTTTCAGTTGTTCGTTGCTTGCTTTGATATCTTGACCAATTGCTTTAGCAGTACGGAAGTCAAACGGTGTGCCAGCCACATCCATCAACTCACCAGTTGGGATCAAGCCGCCATCGACAGGGGTAATTGCTTTTGCGTTAATTTGCATTTGGTGATCAAGAATGTCGCCTTTACCCGCTAGGTTGAAGTAGCTGTGTTGCGTCATATTGATAATGGTAGGCTTGCTTGTTGTAGCAATAAACTGCATATCTAGCGTATTGTTATTCGTTAGCATGTAAGTTACTTCAGTCGTTACTTCACCCGGGTAACCTTGGTCACCATCAGGGCTCACTAAACTTAAAGTAACGCCAGCGCTGTTTTGCGTCGTGAACGGTGTCATGTTCCATACTTTCTTATCGAAACCTTGCACACCACCATGTAAATGGTTGTCACCATCGTTAGTCGCTAATTGGTATTCAGTGCCGTTTAAGGTGAATTTACCGTTTGCGATACGGTTGCCGAAACGACCGATGATTGCACCGTAGTAAGTTGTCGCCTTTGTGTATGCTTCTAGGTTATCTAAACCCAGTACAATATTACCCATTTCGCCTTTTGCATCTGGCGTTTCAATACGCGTGATAATGCCGCCGTAGTTGATCACATCAACGCTAATACCATTGCTGTTAGTCAGCGTTACTTGATTAACGGGTGTTTGGTCAGCAAGTACGCCATAGGCCGTCATTGATGCTGAAGGGGAAGTCGTCATATTGTCTCCTTGATGAGCACAAGCTGGTGTAAGGGCAATCCCACATGTCACCAACAATGCATAAAGCCCGCGCGACTTTTTCGTGTTCGAACTGGCTGTTTGATGAGTTGTTTTTAAACCTTGGAAAACACATTGCAATGACATATGAATAACCTTTTTGTAATTGTATTTATAGTTTTATAATACAAATAAGGGTGTCATTGCAAATTTAATCGCTAAAGTTGGATTTTGCCGTCTTTCACCATGATGCAATCCATCCCCGCACTTTTGGCCGCTTGGTAACCAATTTGCGTGTCTTCGAACACTACGCATTTACTTGGTTCAACACCTAAAAGCTCTGCTACTTTTAAGAATGTTTCTGGATTTGGTTTGCCTTTACTTACATCACTTGCAGTCACTAAGGCACCAATTTTATTAATTAAATTAGTATCTGTTAGATGATCAATTGCATGTTCGCGGTCAGCACCCGTGCCCACGCCCATAGGTAATACACCATGGTATTTCTCAAGTACAGCAACGGTTTCGTCAATCACCTGTGGATGGTGCTGTAAATCAACCCAAAACTGGTGTTTATCTTTTGCCACAACCAGAGGATCGTGCTCTAAGCCAAATTTTTCGTTAAGCATTTCAATGGTTTTAACGGTCGGTATGCCACCCAAGCTATACATGTAGTCGTAATCAAATGGATAGCCATAGGCTTCACAGGTTTTTTGCCATGCCTGTAAATGACTGCCCATTGAGTCAATTAAGGTGCCATCCATATCAAAAATAATGCCTTGGTAGGCGCTTAAATCGATCATATCTACTCCTAAAAAGTTTCGCTTCACAATAGCATAAGCCAGCGAGGAGCAAGGCTCATCACTGGCTTAATCGACAACAAAATTTGACAGGGCATGCTAAACACATGCCCAAGTACTTTAAATATTCGTTTTACAGGCCACGTTTTAGCATGTAATAAGCTGCGTTATGACGAAGCTCTGTTTTGAAACCACGGATCGTCGTATCGTTATCGATGATCATCGTTTCAACGCCAGCCATTTCAGCAAAATCGATAATCATATCGGTTGTTACTGCTTGGCTGTATGCAGTGTGGTGTGCACCACCGGCGTGGATCCATGCAGCTGATGCTACAGATAGATTTGGTTTTGGTTCCCAAAGCGCTGAAGCAACCGGTAAGTGAGGTAAATCAGCTGGCGGAGCCACTGTATCTACTTCGTTGATTAGAATACGGAAACGGTTACCCATATCAATTGGTGATACGTTGATTGCAGCACCCGGTTTTGCTGTAAACAATAAACGACCTACATCACATTTCACGCCGATAGTGTGCTGGTGAACTTCAAGACGTGGCTTTTGTGCTGCAATTGAAGGACACACTTCTAACATGTGCGCGCCAAGTACTTGGTCAGTCTCACCCATGTTGTAAGTGTAATCTTCCATGAATGAACAACCACCGTCACGGCCTTCACCCATTACTTTCATGATGCGAACCATAGCAGCTGTTTTCCAGTCACCCTCACCACCGTAACCATAGCCTTTCGACATTAGGCGCTGTGTAGCAAGACCCGGAAGACCAGACAGGCCTGATAAGTCTTCAAAACAGTTTGTGAATGCTTTAAAGCCGCCTTTCTCTAAGAAACGCTCCATACCAAGCTCTAAACGTGCTTCGTTACGTAGCATTTTCACTGCGTAATCGTCTTGTAGAGTTTCGTCAGCAATTACGTAGTCTTGCTTATATAGCTCTAACTGTGCATCGATTTCGTCTTCTGTGATTGTATCAACCACTTTTACAAGCTCAGCGACACCAAACGCGTGTACTTCATAACCAAAGGTAATTTGCGCTGAAACTTTGTTACCTTCAGTAACTGCAACTTGACGCATATTGTCGCCAAAACGCGCAACTTTAAGTGTTTGGCTTTCTGCCCAACCTTTTGTCGCACGACACCAGTCATCTAACTGCTGTTGTACGTCAGCACGTTGCCAGTGACCTGCAACAACTTTACGCTCTTTACGCATTACAGTACCGATGAAACCGAACTCACGGTCACCGTGTGCACTTTGGTGCGTATTCATGTAGTTCATGTTGATGTCAGACCAAGGAAGGGCTGCATTGAACTGAGTATGAAGGTGTAACCAAGGCTTACGTAATTCGCTTAGGCCAGCAATCCACATTTTCGCAGGTGAGAAAGTGTGCATCCATAATACTAAGCCAATACAGTTAGGATCCGTATTTGCCGCTTGGCAAACAGCGTGAATTTCTTCAGGTGACTTAACGGTAGGCTTACATACCAAGTTTACTGGTAGATTAGCTTCGCTGTTTAAGCCCGCTACAATTGCTTCGCTGTCTTTGGCAACCGTTTCTAACACCTTAGGACCATAAAGATGTTGTGAGCCGGTAACAAACCAGACTTCTTTCGTCATCGTCGTCATGTTAATAATCCTCTAAATTCTTGCTATTTGCTCTGGCCGTAATACGCGTTTTTACCGTGCTTACGTAGATAATGTTTATCCATCACTGCTTTTTTAAGTTCAGCTGCGTGTGGATCTAAAGTGCGTGTTAAATACGCCATGCGTGCAATCTCTTCGAGTAGCGCGGCATGGTATACAGACTGAGCGGCATCTTTACCCCACGTGAAAGGCGCATGACCCGCAACAATCACCATAGGTGCAGCTTTCGGATCGCGGTCTTGATACGCATCAGTAATTTGAATACCGGTTTCTAATTCATAATCGCCATTCACTTGCTCATCGGTTAGCTCACGAGTACAGGTGATGTCACCGTGTACATAGTCAGCGTGAGTTGTGCCAAGGCAAGGAATGCTTTGTTTTGCTTGCGCCCATGCAGTTGCATAGGTCGAATGCGTGTGTGTTACACCGCCAATTGAATCAAAGTGGCGATATAAATGAACATGTGTTTTAGTGTCAGAAGACGGACGCATAGACCCTTCAACAATGTTGTTTTCAAGGTCAACGATAACCATGTCGTCGGCTTTCATTTGGTCGTACGAAACACCACTTGGTTTAATCGCAATCACGCCTTTGTCGCGGTCGATTTGCGATACGTTACCAAAGGTATAAATTACTAAGCCACGACGTTGCAGCTCCATGTTCGCTTCATAGACTTCACGTTTTAGTTCAGTAAAACTCATGCTTTGTCTCCGTTTACATAGCTTGCAAGTGCTTGGTAGTTCGCATAAAGCTCGTCATACACAGCAACGCGCTCAGGGTTTGGTAAATACTGATGACATACAGACGACGCCATAACTTTTTGAGCATCTGCCACTGTTGCGTGCTCACCCGCAGCAACCGCAGCCATAATTGCCGCACCCAATGCACAGCTTTGCTCACTTTCTAAAACGTCGATTGGGCAGTTCCAAACATCAGCGCAGGTTTGCATTACGTAGTCTGATTTTTTAGAGATACCGCCGATAACAACCACTGACTCGATTGGTACGCCTTCGCTACGGAAACGCTCAGTGATAGCACGTGCGCCAAACGCAGTTGCTTCAACAAGTGCTTTGAAGAACTTAGGTGCATCAGTGCCCATCTTTAAGCCTGTTAATGCCATGGCAACGCTTTGGTCAGCATCTGGCGTACGACGACCATTTACCCAATCAAGCGCCGTTACATCGTTGCTTGTTACAGGCAGTGCTGCCGCTGCTTTTGATAGATCAACTAAGATTGAATCTTCTAGCTTGTTAACTAACGCTTGTTCAGCGTCAGATAGATTTGTAAGTTGGCGAGTTGGCCAAAGTACTAGGTTCTTGAACCATGCGTATAAGTCACCGAATGCTGACTGACCGGCTTCTAAGCCAATTAACCCAGGGATCACTGAGCCATCAACTTGACCACAAATACCTTTAACGCAAGTATCACCTAGTTGTTCTTTAGACGTTACTGTGATGTCACAGGTTGAAGTACCCATTACTTTAGTTAAAACGCCAGGGCGAACATTGGCAGCGACTGCCCCCATGTGACAGTCAAATGCACCGTAACCAACAACAATGCCTTGTGGTAAACCTAGCTTCTCGGCCCACTCAGCAGTTAAGTTACCAGCAACTTGGTCGCTTGGCTCTGTAGTTGCATTTAACGTATCAACAACACCATCTAATAGTGGATCGATATTGCTGAAGAAACTATTTGGTGGGAAACCGCCCCACTGCTCGTTCCACATTTGTTTGTGGCCCGTTGCACAACGACCTAGCTTTAATGCTTCAGGGTGTGTTGTGCCGCACATTAGCGCGGTCATCCAATCGCAGTGCTCAACCCATGAATATGTGGCTGCTTTAACACTGCTATCAACGCGGAAAATATGTAATGCTTTGGCCCAGTACCACTCAGAAGAGTAGATACCGCCCATGTGTGAAAGGTAGTTCACATCGTTGTTAGTTGCAGCTTCAGTGATTTCATTTGCTTCTTTAATAGACGTATGGTCTTTCCACAAAATGAACATCGCATTTGGGTTTTCTGCAAATTCTTCAGTTAATGCCAGTGGTGTACCTTGGCTATTAATTGCCACAGGTGTTGAGCCTGTCGTATCAAAGCTCATACCCACTACTTTGTCTGCAGTACCCGCTGGAACTTGTGACCAAAGACCATTAACTACTTCTACAAGGCTATCAATATAGTCTTGTGGATGCTGACGAAACTGATCTTTACTTGGGTCACAATATAAACCTTGAGCCCAGCGCGGGTAGTTTACTAAATGGCTGGCAAGTTCTTCACCAGTCGCAACATCAACGAGTAATGCTCTTACCGAGTCCGACCCGTAGTCTAATCCCAACGTATAACGAGACATAATTACCTTTCACTAATTGCTTACTAACATTGTTAGTCATTATCTTTATTTGTATGATAATATCAACAATACCAGATTGTAAAGGTATTATAAAAATATTATTAACAGGATTATTTGCTGCTGGCGGGCGATTTATTGCGCAGTTTCTCTGGTAGATTAGATTGTTTTTTCAGCACAAATAATAGGTTAAAGCCACTACATTAACTTTTGTATGATAAGAATGGGATAACTATGTCTAGTCAATTAGAACAACTTAAAGCAGTGACAACCGTTGTTGCTGACACGGGTGATTTTGAAGCAATCAACGAGTATAAACCGCAAGATGCAACAACAAACCCATCACTAATCTTAAACGCGATTCAAATTGAGAAATATCGCCCACTTGCTGCAGAGGCCGTATCATGGGCAAAAGCACAAAGCAGTGACGCAGCTGAAGTTGTAACAAAAGCAGCTGACAAGCTAGCGGTATTAATTGGCTCTAAATTAATGGAGCAAGTGCCAGGTTTAGTTTCAACAGAAGTAGATGCGCGTTTGTCATTTGATACTCAAGCAACTGTTGATAAAGCACTTGAGCTTGTTGCTTTATATAAAGAGCAAGGTATCGACACATCGCGCGTGTTAATCAAAATTGCTTCAACATGGGAAGGTATTCAAGCAGCTAAGGTACTTGAAGCACAAGGTATCCGTTGTAACCTAACGCTGGTATTTGCATTTGCTCAAGCACGTGCTTGTGCCGAAGTGGGTGCTTACCTAATTTCACCATTCGTTGGTCGTATTCTTGACTGGTACAAAGCACAAGATGCAAGCGCTGATTTCGACGGTGCTAACGATCCGGGCGTTAAGTCAGTCACGCATATCTATAACTACTTCAAAAAGCACGGCTACGAAACGATTGTAATGGGCGCAAGCTTCCGTAACATCGGTGAAATCCAAGAATTAGCAGGTTGTGACCGTTTAACTATCAGCCCTAAGTTACTTGCTGAACTAGCTGCAACTGACGCACCATTAACTCAAAAACTATTACCAGCAACAGAAAAAGCTGAAGCGCCAGCAGCCATGACTGAGCAAGCTTTCCGCTGGGAAATGAATGAAGATGCTATGGCAACTGAAAAGCTAAGCCAAGGTATTCGTCAATTCGCAATTGACCAAGAAAAACTAGAGTCAATCTTAAGCGAATTAGTTTAAACCGATTGTTTAAGCAGCAAAAAGCCCGCAAACCAAAGTTTGCGGGCTTTTTTATTGCCTGCCTTTTAGTAAAAGCAGGCTTATCGTGTTGCGATTACGATAATTTTTTACCAGTCACATTATTCAGCAAGTAATGCGTTTGCTTTTGCAACTAGATTTGCCACTGTGAAACCAAAATGCTCAAGCAATACCGCGCCTGGCGCTGACTCACCAAATGTGTCCATGCCTAGTACATCACCATCTTGGCCAACATACTTGAACCAGAAGTCACGGTGTGCAGCTTCAACAGCAATCTTAGGTATACCCGCTGGTAGCACGCTTTGACGATATGCTTTATCTTGGCTATCAAACTGATTCGTTGATGGCATAGATACCACGCGAACTTGCTTGCCTTGTGCTTTTAGCTCAGCAGCAGCATTCACAGCTAACTCTACCTCAGAACCCGTTGCAATAAGGATAAGCTCTGCAGTTTGTTCGCTATCAACAAGTACATAACCCCCTTTTGCAATGTCAGCAACTTGCTGTGCATCACGTGCCATTGCTTTGGTACCCTGACGGCTGAAGATAAGTGAACTTGGGCCTGTCTCTTTTAATAACGATTGACGCCAAGCTACTGCTGTTTCAGTTTCATCACACGGACGCCATGCAGTCATATTTGGTGTCATGCGAAGGTTAGCGATTTGCTCGATTGGTTGGTGAGTTGGACCATCTTCACCTTGACCGATTGAGTCATGGGTATACACAAAAATGCTCTGCGCTTTCATTAATGCTGCCATACGTACTGCATTACGTGCGTATTCCATAAACATTAAGAAAGTTGCGCCAAATGGAATGAAGCCACCATGTAATGCAATACCATTCATGATTGCGCTCATACCAAACTCACGTACGCCATAGAATACGTAGTTACCATCAGCAGCATCTTGTAAACCTTTTGCTTCTGGCCATAAGGTTAAGTTAGAACCGGCAAGGTCGGCAGAGCCACCCATTAGCTCAGGAAGCTGGTTAGCAAAGAAGGTGATCGCATTTTGTGATGCTTTACGTGTCGCAATGTTTTGCATGTCGGCTTGGCATTTAGCAATGTACTCATCAGCTAATTCAGCGAAGTTAGCTGGTAATGCTTTTTCAAGAACACGACGTGTATATTCTTTTGCAAGTTCAGGGTGTGCTTTGCTATAAGCTGCAAATTTTTGCTGCCATGCACCTTCAAGCTCTTGGCCTCTCGCTTGATTATTCCACTCGTTATAAACCTCTTGTGGAACTTCAAATGCAGGGTGCGGCCAGTTTAGCTGCTCACGTACTGCAACGATTTCGTCGTGACCAAGTGGTGCGCCGTGACAGTCGTGGCTTCCTGATTTATTTGGCGAGCCAAAACCAATCACTGTTTTACAACAAATTAGTGTTGGTTGCGTCGTGTTGCTTTGTGCCGCTTCGATTGCACCCGCAATTGCATTCATATCGTGACCATCAACATTACGAATAACTTGCCAACCGTAAGCTTCAAAACGTGCAGGCGTATCGTCGGTGAACCAACCTTCTACTTCACCATCGATAGAGATGCCATTGTCATCCCAAAATGCGATTAGCTTGCCTAGGCCTAATGTACCTGCCAGCGAACATGCTTCGTGCGAGATACCTTCCATTAAACAGCCGTCACCCATAAAGCAGTAAGTGAAGTGATCAACAATATCAAACTTTGGCTTATTGAATTGCGCTGCTAAGGTTTTTTCAGCGATTGCCATACCCACTGCGTTAGCAATACCAGAACCTAATGGGCCCGTAGTTGTTTCAACACCCGGAGTATAACCATATTCTGGGTGACCCGGTGTTTTAGAGTGAAGCTGACGGAATTGCTTAATATCTTCGATGCTTACGTCGTAACCGCTTAGGTGTAACAATGCATATTGCAGCATTGAACCATGGCCATTTGATAACACAAAGCGGTCACGGTTAGACCAGTCTGGGTTTAATGGGTTATGGCGGTGAAAGTTTTGCCACAATACAGCTGCAATATCAGCCATACCCATAGGCGCACCTGGGTGACCAGAGTTAGCTTGTTGAACGGCATCGACAGCAAGTATGCGAATAGCATTTGCAGATTGAGAACTAGGCAGAGTCATCTTATTAGCTTCCTGTTAATATTATAATATAAATAATATCGCAAAAACTCATCCAAATAGCAACTTAATAAACCGCCAGCCCCCGTATAAACGGGAGCTAGCAACCTATTATTTGTTAATTATAAATACTTTAACCAAGGCTTATTAGCCTTACGCTTGTATTCACTAAACTTCTTGGTTGGCCAATAAAGTCCTATTGCCAGCAATAAAGTAATAAACCAAATACTAGATATATCACTGACTCCTAAGTATTGCCCTTGATTTGCCCCCCAGATCAGCATGCCTATTTGATACAAAAATAGCAGTACATAAAGGTGGAAAATATAAAAGAACATAGGCACAGAGCCATACACTCGCAGCGCATTAGTAAAGCGGTTAAGTGGTCTTTCAAATAACCATAAGCCAACAAACATGCCTGCTAACGTGATCAGCAAAAAGCTCAGTGATGGTGGGTACTTAGTCACGTTAAACACCGACATCATGGTTTCGGTTGTGGTGCTAAACGTTTGCCACGGCAAGGTTTCACCATAAATATTAAAACCACGCAGCAGCGCAAATAACCCCACACATAACAGCGCTAACAGCAGCAATGCTCGTTTACGCGAATCTGCTGCTTGAGTGTGCGCATATAAAGGGCCTGCACAGTAACCCAATAAAATTACGCCAATCCAAGGCAGCACTGGGTAGCTAATTTTGACGTCGATTAAACCGCCTTGTGATAGATAGCCTCGGTCATGCAAAATCGTCCACAGCGAGTAGCCAAACTCATCGGGCGTAAAGCTGATTGGAGTCAGTAAGTTGTGACCAAATACAATAACTAAACCAAGCACCAGCAATAGGTTGCGTGGCAGCTTAATCAATGCTGCTAACACCAGCATACAAAGGCCAATCGCCCACATCACTTGCAGCCATATTGTGTGGTAGTAACCCATCCACGAAAAGCAAATCAGGGTCACTTCGAGGGCGATTAAAAATAGCCCTCGCTTGATTAAAAAGCTTCGAGCCGAACGCGCCACACCACTTGCTGGGTGGCTATAAAGCCACGCCGACAAACCGGTTAAAAAGATAAAGGTTGGCGCACAAAAGTGCGCAGCAAAGCGGCTCCAAAAAAGCCCCGGCGAAGTGGTATCAACCACCATAGGATCGGCCACCTGCATGTGCAAGAAAAACCGCTCTCGCACGTGATCAAGTAACATCAGCAGAATAACGACACCACGCATGATATCGATACTGTGAATACGGCTTTTAACTTGCTCAGAAGTCATAGCTTAAACCTAATTTGAATTGTGTTGGTGCACCCGGGTAGGCCCACAATGCATTGTAAGAGCTGGCGATATACTGCTCATCAAACACGTTATCAACATTCAGTGACACCGTTGTACGTTCAGTCGCTCGCCATTTAGCAAATAAACCAACGGTTTGATAGCTAGGTAATCGGAAGGTTAAATCAGCTGGGTCGCCTAAACGGTCAGACACATATTGATAATGACCGCCAACCTTTATGTCTTGTGCAAATACACTTAGGTCATGGTTTAAGCCAATCGAAAGATTATTCTTCGGTACGTTCACAAGCGGGCTGCCTTTAGGAATTGGCACTAACCAATCAACATTTATGCTGTCTGTGGCAGTTTCGGCATCAACATAAGCATAGGATAGGGTGTACTCAGTGTTATCACCCAATGACCCTGTTAAGTCTAACTCAAAACCTGTGCTATTTGCTTTACCAACAGGTGCTGAATAACCCACATTTACTGGATCTGCCACCAGCATATTGCTCTTACTTGCATCAAAATAAGCAAGCGTACCGCTGATATTGGCGTAACTAAATTTAACGCCTACCTCAAACGAGTCACTTTCTTCAAAACCAAATGGCTTACCTTCGGCATCGGTGCCACTTAGTGGTAAAAAGCCTTCTGAATAGCTTGAGTAAAAGTTAATGTCGTCATTAAGTGCGTAAACCACACCAAAACGTGGACTAATGCGACTTTCTTTGCTGTTTGATGCAACAGCAGACTTAGTCTCAAAGATGTCTTGCTCAATTTCATCAAAGCGCAGACCTAGCATCATTTTTAGGTTATCGGTTAAATCTAGTTGATCTTGCAGGTAAATACCGTACGCATTTTGCTGTTCGTTATTTTCGTACTGCATGCCTACTTCAGGGCCTTCTGTGGTACTGTACTCAGGCTCGTAGATATCAATGGTGTAAGTGCCATAACCGCCACGATAACGATAAAGCCCTGTACGCAGTTCATAATCGTAACCATCAACACCAAACAGTACATGATTGGTGATACCAGCAATATCAAAGTGACCGCTCAATTCAAAACGCAGTGATAAATCATCTGACTCATAATCACGGTATCTGTGTTGGCGAGTTAAGGTTCTGCCATCATCAAATAATGACTGTCGCGATGGTGAAAGCTCAGCATCTGACGAAAAACCCGTTAATGTTGCAGTACGGTAACTGGCACCTAATAACAAACTCCAATCTTGGTTTAGATCGTTGCTGTAATTTAATTGATGACCGCGTGAGTGCACCTTAGTTGGCGCATCATTTGGATTACCTAAAAAGCGCGATTCAGGCACGGTATCAAAATCACCATTTAGCACCACAATACCGCGGTCATACATTTGCTGTTGGTCAACGTATTCAAACTCATAGGTCAGTGATGAGTTATCGTTAATTTGATAATAAAGCGAAGGAGTAATGACGAATTTGTCATGGTGAACATAGTCTCTAAAGCTGTCGCTATCTTGCCATGCACCATTGATTCTAAATGCGAAATCATCGCTTAAACCGTTAGTGTAATCACCTTGAATACGCTTGTGATCATCGCTACCTAACTCGGCTTGAAGTTGCCCTTGCTGATAAAACTGCGGCTTTTTAGTAATAATGTTTACTGTGCCACCCGGCTCCGAACGGCCATAGAGTGCCGAGCCCGGCTCTTTTAATACTTCGATGTATTCAATATTTGATACATCACGCGGGCCTGCAAAACCGCGACCACCACTAAAGCCATTAACTAAATATCCAGACGGCATATTTTCGTTACCCGACAAACCACGTATTGAGTAGCTATCCCACAGCGCCCCGCCATTATTTTTACGGCTGATACTGGCAGAAAAATCCAGTGCGTCACGAAACTTAGTGATACCGTTATCGGTGAGCATGTCTTTACTTAATGTGGTGATCGACTGTGGTAAATCTTTTGTTGGAATATCACCACGGAACGCTTGTTTATGCTCAATGGTGATCGTTTCTATATCGCTGTTATCAGCTGCATATGTATTCGCTGCAAACGCCGCAGCTAATGCTAAACTAAGAGTTGAGTACTTCATAAGGCTTAATTGTAGAAATTGAAAGATATGTTTTGTTATAAAATAACACAAATAAACAGATTGATATAGTATAACAAATCACTTTGTTCCGAATTTTTACCTATCTTTTTTTGTTTACATAATGCAAATTCACCTCTAGTATCAAAAAATGAATAAAAAACAATCAAGTTAGGGAAAACTATGAATAAATCACTTTTCGCATTAACGCTCGTATGCACATCTATAAGTTCATTCGCTAACCCTGATTTATCAGGCCGAAACCCTTTTGTTGATATTCAAGCACAGGTACTCGACACCTCCACAGGTAAGCCAACATGGCAACGTCTTGATCATATACCTTATGTGCAATACCCAACTGGGCTACTTAATCAGCAAGGTAGTGGCTGCGCGATTGTTAACTTTGCAGTTACTCCCGATGGTGTTGTGAAAAACCTTAATATCGAAAACTCAGCACCTAAGCGTTTTAGTAAAGAAGTAAGAAAAGCTGCAAGACAAATAGTGAGAGACTGGCATTGGCCTGAACGCACCGATGAACAGGTGATTGAGTTAACCATGCGTTTTGACTACTGCTTAACACACGACTTCGATAAAAAGAGTGAAGCCGTAGCCATGTGTGTTGAACATTCAGAACAAGCCTGCGAGTAAACAATAAATTTGCCATTTAGATACTTGAGCCAATGCCAGGTATTGCCTACAATGGCGCACAATTTATTCAATGCAGATCGCAACTATGACTGATACACAAAAACCAGAATTACCAAACCAACTTTCTATCAACCCACGTAGTAAATTTTATGTGGAAGAAGTTTTCGAGCATGAAATTGGTGTAAAACTTAACGGCAAAGAGCGTTTTGACGTTGAAGAATATAATATCAGCGAAGGCTGGATCAAAATCGCTTCTCCAAAAGCGCTAGATCGCCGCGGCCAACCTTTACTATTAAAAGTAAAAGGAACTGTAGAAGTATTCTACAAGTAATGATTTGTCGGCTAAAGCCTGCTTTAGCCGACACTCCCCTAAATACATAGCCCCATTCCATCATTTGATTTTTAGACACATTTTGTAACACTGCGTTCATCGCAACTGCATCGCTATTTAAAACTGAATTGTTATGATGTAACAGTTCCCAGAATAGGATGTAATCCCATGAAAAAACTAACAACGTTGGCACTGGCCATGGCTGCGACACTGGCACCTTGGGCATCAGCTTACGAAACAAAAGACACGCGCTTATTGCGTTTTCCTGATATTCATAACCAAAATGTTACCTTTGTTTACGGTGGTGATATTTACATTGCTAATACGCAAACAGGCGAAAGCAAACGCTTAACTGACCATATTGGCTTTGAAACCTTCCCTAAGTTTTCACCTGACGGTAAACGCATTGCGTTTGCAGCCGAGTACAATGGCAGCCGCCAAATTTATGTTATTAACAGCGATGGCTCTGGCTTAAAACAACTCACTTACTACAACGATGTTGGCCCAATGCCACCACGCGGTGGTTTTGATTATCGTGTTCTCGATTGGACACCAGATGGCAAAAATGTGGTATTTCGTGCTAACCGCACACCATGGGGTAAACGTATGGGTCGTCCATACATGGTGCCTGCTGACGGTGGCCTTGAGCAGCCTCTTGCTATCCCTGAAACAGGCGGCGGTATGCTTTCGCCAGATGGTAGCAAATATGTTTACACCCCGATTGACCGTGAATTTCGTACTTGGAAACGCACCCGAGGCGGTCGCGCACAAGATGTTTGGGTTTACGATCTAAAAAACAATACCTCAGAGCAGCTAACTAGTAACCGCGCTACCGATCAGCAACCAACCTGGGTTGGCGACAACATTTACTTTGTGTCTGACCGTGATTACACCCTTAACCTGTATCAATACCAAAAAGGTGCTGAGCCAAAGAAGCTAACCAACCATAAAGACTTTGACGTACTGTGGCCATCAGCTGGCCCAAATGCTGTTGTTTATGAAAATGGTGGTTACCTTTATCGCTTTGACCCAAAAACTCAAAAAAGCACTAAGCTGAGCATTAACATTGCTGGTGTGCGTCAATACGCAATGCCGTACACAAAAAATGTGAGTGACTTTATCGATTCAATGTCGATTTCTCATGATGGTAAACGTGCACTCTTTACTGCCCGCGGTGAGCTATTTAGCGTACCGGTTAAACAAGGCCCAACACGTAATTTATCTTACACAGCAAAAGGCCGCGAGATTGACGCAAGTTGGTCGCCAAATGGTCGTTATATTGCTTATATGAGCGATGAAAGCGGCGAATACGAAATTTACTTAAAAGATCGCAGCGACAACAATGCCACTAAGCAGCTAACCAGCAACGGCACTATTTGGCGTTTTACACCAATTTGGTCACCTGATAGCTCAAAACTGTTATTTGCAGATAAGAACCACACACTCTGGTGGATAGATGCAAAATCAGGTAAACAGCACAAAATTGATACCAGCATCTACGATGAAGAAGGTATTCGCCAGTATACTTGGTCGCCAAATAGCGAAGACATTGTGTATGTAAAAAACAATGAAAACCGCTATGCCTCACTGTGGCACTACAATATTGATAAAAAGAAAGTGACTCGCTTAACGGATGAAATGACCAATGAGCAAAACCCAACTTTCTCTCCTGATGGTCAATACCTGTACTTCAGCTCTGAGCGCGACTTTAACTTAGCCTTTAGCAGCTACGAGTTTGACTACATGTTTAATCGTGCAACGCGTATTTATGCCGCTGCCGTAAATGACAGTATCAAACCACTTATCGCACTACAAAGTGATGAAACAGCGATCGTCAGCGATAAACAAAAAGATGACGATAAGAAAAACAGTAATAACCTGCAAAGCAGTGACTTTATGCAGCGCGTTACCGCTTTAAATGCGCCAGCTGGAGATTATCGCAGTTTAACGGCTGTAAAAGATGGCGTGCTAACACTGGCTAATGGCGGCCTACAATTAATAGGCACAGCTCACGACAGCGAGCTTGAAACTGTGGCTAAAGGGGTAAGCAGCTATACTATTTCGAGTAATGGTGAACACCTGTTAGTGCATGCGGGTAACGATTACAGCTTAATTGAGCCAAAAGCAAAACAAGACCTAGCAGCGAATAAGCTAGATCTTAGTAACATGACCTTAAAAATTGAGCCACAAATCGAATGGCAGCAAATGTATGTTGAAGGCTGGCGTACATTACGTGATTGGTTCTACGATGAAAACCATCACGGCCAAGATTGGGACGCTATTTTAGCTAAATATCAACCTATGGCTGATGCTATCTCACACCGTAGTGACCTAGATTACATTCTCAGTGAAATCGCAGGTGAAATAAACTCGGGCCACATTTATGTGCAGTCGGGTGATATGCCAAAAGCAGAGCGTAAAAAGCACGGCTTATTAGGTGCAAAACTTACCAGCGATCCATCTGGATACGTAAAAATTGAGCAAATCTTCCAAGGTGAAAACTGGCATGAAGACTTCCGCTCACCACTTGGTACAACAGGGGTAAAAGCACATAACGGCGACTACATCATTGCCGTAAATGGCCGCTCAGTAAAAGATGTCGCTAACTTCTACGAATTACTAGAGAACACCCAAGGTGAGCAAGTTGAGCTAGTCCTTAACAGTAAGCCGCGCAGCAAAGGTGCATGGCAAGTTACCGTTAAGCCTGTAGCGAGCGAACAAGGTTTGCGTTATTTAGATTGGGTTAACTCTCGTGCAGCCTACGTTGATAAGCTATCAAATGGCCGTATTGGTTATGTTCACTTACCAAATACAGCCTACGAAGGTAACCGCGCCATGTTCAAAAACTACATGCCGCAAACCACCAAAGACGCCATGATTATTGATGACCGATACAATGGCGGTGGCTTTATTCCTGAGCACATGATCACCTGGCTTGCCCGTAAACCGCTTAATTATTGGAAGCGCCGTGGTGTTGAGCCAACGAAAACACCACAATTTGCTCATAATGGTCCAAAAGCCATGCTGATCAATGGTTACTCAAGTTCTGGCGGTGACGCTATTCCTTACTACTTCCGCCAAGCGGGGTTAGGTAAGCTTATTGGTACCCGTACTTGGGGTGGATTAATTGGTATTTCAGGTAACCCAAGCCTTGTCGATGGCGGCCAAGTTATCGCGGCCACATTCCGCATTTTAGATAACGATGGCAACTGGATCATCGAAAATGAAGGTGTCACCCCTGATATCAAGGTGGTTGACCGCCCAGAGCTAATCTACCAAGGTAAAGATCCATCGATAGAACGTGCCGTAGAAGAGCTATTAAAAGAGCTAAAAGACAACCCGAAAAAGCCACTCACCGTGCCACCAGCACCGACTGACTTTTAATTCTTAACTGGTTGTTAAAAAGCAAAAAACCCCGCAGCAATGCGGGGTTTATTTTAAGGCTATTAAGGTTTCTTCCAGCCACTCCAAACATCGTCTTGTTGGTTAGCTTTATTTTTTTTCTTTTTCTTACCTGTTCCCGCAGGTTTCGCTACGGGCTTGTCGTTTTTAAGTGCTTGTGCGGCATCAAGGTTCGCTTTATTTAAGGTATAACCAGGCACTTCTTCACGCTCTAAACGAAATTTATTTTTCTTTTCGATGATTTTAAAATGATGAAAGTCTTCATAATCAATCAATGATAACGCTAACCCTACTTCACCGGCGCGACCACTTCGGCCAATACGGTGCATGTAATCGGCAGGACTGCGCGGTAAATTGAAATTAATCACTACAGGCAATTTAGCAATATCTAAACCACGGGCTGCAATATCAGTGGCAATTAATACCTCGATTTCGCCATTTTTAAACTTTTCTATTACGCGAGTACGCTCACTTTGGCCTTTATCACCGTGAAATACTTGTGCATTGATGCCACGCTTTCCAAGCTTATTTGCTAAATGCTCACAATCTTTTTTTGCATTCACAAAAATCAGCGTTTGGCGCCATTTATGGGTTTTTATCAAGTGCGCTAAAACCGTGGTCTTCTCACCTTTATTTACCATAAATACGCGCTGTACTAGGGTGCTTTCATCTTTACTTTGAACTTGTATTTCAACAGGCTCATTTAACAATTTTTGGGTTAATAGTGTAACTTGCTCTGGGAACGTTGCAGAAAACAGCATAGTTTGTTTTTTAGCGGGCATAAGCGCTAATAGCTCAGCAAGCTCTTCGGTAAAACCTAGGCTCAGCATGCGGTCTGCTTCATCAAGCACTAAGGTGTTTACTTTATCAAGCTTAATGGCATTGCTTGAAATCAAATCAAGTAAACGACCAGGGGTTGCAACGATAATATCTGCACCGCCTCGCAATGCTTGCATTTGCGTATTAACCGACACACCACCAAATACAGCAACGGTTTTAATCGCACCATTAAAGTTTGCAGAATATGATTTAACGCTATCAGCTACTTGTACAGCTAGCTCTCGCGTTGGCACTAAAATAAGCCCTGAAACAAAGTTACCTTTGCCTTGTGTTTTTTTAACAGCCTTACCTAAAAAACACTTTTGCAACATAGGCAAAGCAAATGTCGCTGTTTTACCTGAACCGGTATTCGCTCCTGCAATTAAGTCACTGCCCGCCAAAATACTCGGAATTGCTTTTGCCTGAATGTGTGTCGGTTGCGTGTATTCAAGATCAGATAATCGAGCAAGTAGCTCAGGAATAAGACCAAGCTCGTTGAAATTGCTAGGGTTTACGGTTGAGGTCATAAAAGGTGTGGGCTCATAACTAAAATAGCCTGCGATTTTAGCGCATTTATTGCCCGGTAAGTAGGAATTAGTGAGTTAAATACCTTTTAGATAACAGTCACTGGTTTATGATAATTGCTCAATATTAAAGGGGCGCTTAAAAAGCCAACAGCTAAGTTGGCCATATTATTAAACCTTACTCAACTGTGCTTGTAGCCTCGTTTTTGTTTCTTTTAAGTAATCTAGGTAAGGATACGAGTCATCAGCTACGGCTATTGCAGCCTCGATTTGAACTAATGCTTGGCGAATATTACCTTGCATTTCATAGCCATATGACAAAGCTGACAGTGCATACGCTGATTTAGGGTAGTTTTTGATATTGTACTTAAACACCTCAATAGCCCGCTCAAATTGCTGGTTATCCGTTAAGCTGTAACCCAGCATCCTAACAGCGCGGTCTGGTGGCGCTATTTGCTCGCCCCATTGCTGTGATAAGCGTTGATAATAAGCATCAATTGATGAAACATCATCGCCCAATGCACTCAAAGGCATCTGTTTAGATAAAAATAAACCATGATACGCATTAAATGCCCCAGCAGCTGAGGTTAGGTTATGCGAAACACCTGCAAATGCATCGCTCTTAAAACGCAGATTTTGCACCTTACTATTTTGAATCGTTTGCTGCATATCATCGTATCTTTCGCGCATAATGCCGGCTTCTTCGCCGATATTTATATATACATAGCTGTTAATACTTTTGGCTTTAGTAACAAAGGTATTTAGACTCTTAGCCGGAGCGCCATAGTTCCACCATACCGCAGGGCTATAAGCAATGTGCGCTTGAAATAACTCAGGATCAGCTTGCATTGCGTAAAGAGCAAATACACCCGCAGCAGAGGCTCCTGCGATAACTTTATAATCATGAGTACGATACTGTTTATTAACCAAAGGCATCAGTTCTTGCTCTACAAAAGCTAAAAACTTTGCTGCACCACCGCCTTCGCCAACAGGCCCTTGTGGCTCTTTGTTCACTGTAGGATAAAAATCTCTAAGTCGATTAGTGCTTTCAATTGCAACTACAATCACCTCTGGCGCTTGATCATTTTCTTGTAAGCGTTCAAGCACAGCATTAATCAATGGTAAATTACCGGCCCCATCCAAACGGTAAATAACGGGATACCTTTTGTTTGGATGTGTTTGATAGCTTTTTGGCAATTGCACAACGACAGTGCGTTGCTCACTAAGATTACTTGATTCGATATTATGCGTATGTTGGCTGTAATTTGTAACCGCATCATCTGCAGCTGGTTCAGCCATTACATGACTAGTACAGAGTAAAAAACCACTAATACAGAATAACTTAAATAGTCGCACGACTTATCCTTAAGAAATATTGGTAATTTTTTAAGCTAACATAGTTACAGGTACAAACGAAGAAAAAAAGAGCACCATTTTCTGAGACTTAACCTCCTATCAACAACCAAAATAGAATTTTTTATAGAATTTATTCTCAGTTTGCAAAACCGGAAGTAAGCCAGCCATTTTTAAGCTTCACTCACTCAGTACTTTTCTAAATAGAGAAATAAATCATGACAATAAAAAAAATACTCATCGGTTTTGCAGCAGCTTTGCTACTGCTAACTGCAATTGTGTTATTTCGCACTTGGCAATTCAAACCCGCTGCAATCACCCCAATACCTGCAGCAAATATTGCTGTAAACAGTCAGCAGATTGCTGAACACTTATCTCAAGCGGTGCAATTTAAAACGATTTCAAAAGAGTATCGTTCTGATATTGATTACCAGCAATTTAGCGCATTTATATCTTGGCTAGAGCAAACATACCCCGATGTTCATCAACAACTTGAGCTAAAGAAGTTTAATGATTACACCTTACTCTTTCATTGGCGTGGTAGCGAGGCGAATAAAAAAGCGATTTTATTATCTGCCCATTATGATGTCGTTCCGGTAATTGCAGGCACAGAGTCTCTATGGAGCCACCCACCCTTTGCTGGCACCATTGATAGTGAACATGTTTGGGGGCGCGGAACACTTGATGATAAGGGCTCTGCAATTACTCTCATGGAAGCGCTTACCCATTTACTTGCAAAAGACTATCGCCCCAAGCGAGATATTTATATTGCGCTAACGCATGATGAAGAAATTGGCAGTAAATATGGCGCAGCAGCAATTGCTGATTACTTTGCTGATGCAGCTATTGCCCTTGAATGGTCACTCGATGAAGGCTCATTTGTACTTGATGGTATGATCCCTGGTGTTGAGCCAAAAGTGGCAAGTATTAATGTCACCGAAAAAGGCTATTTAACCCTTGAGCTAATCGCACATGCTAAGGGTGGTCACAGCTCAATGCCTCCCTCAGAAACGGCAGTAAGTATCTTAGCGCAAGCCATTGTAAACTTAAAAAATGCCCCAGTGCCCGGTGGCCTTGAAGGTATTTCGGCGCAAATTTACGATAAAATGGCTCGCCACATGCCTTTTTCAAGCCGCGTGTTATTTGCTAACAAATGGTTATTTGGCTCACTTATCGAAAATAAAATGAGTGAAATGAGCTCTGCGAATGCCATGCTCCGCACAACCACAGCACCTACTATGTTATCGGGCAGTGAGAAATCAAACGTATTACCCATCGAAGCTAAAGCAAAAGTTAACTTTCGAATTCACCCACGCGATTCCGTCGAGAGTATCATTGCCTACGTTAATGCAGTGATTGATGACCCTCGTATTGAGATTGGCATTGTTGAACAATTTGAACCATCACCTGTATCAAGCAGCGAAAGCCCGGCATTTAAACTACTTGCTAATGCAGCACAAAGCATTCATGGCGATCTGGTAGTTGTACCAGGGTTAACCGTTGGGGGAACAGACAGTCGTCGCTACCAACAAGTTGCTGAGGATAGCTATCGCTTTTTACCCATGACGCTCACTTCACAAGAGCTAACCGGTTTCCATGGTACAAATGAAAAAATTAGCATCGAGAACTTAACTAAAGCGGTGCAATTTTATAGCTACTTAATCAAGCAAAGTGATCAAAACCTTTAATTAAGCGCTAAACCCACACTGTGGGTTTAGCTTTTTAAACTCACAGTAGCCGCATTTTTATTGCTGCGATATTGTTTAGGCGTACAACCTTGATAGTTTTTAAAGTGGCTGTAAAAGGTTGAAACCGAGTTAAAACCAGCCTCAAAGCCAACTTCAGTCGCTGATAAATGGGCTTTATTAGGATCTTCTAAGATGCGAATAGCGGCTTCTATTCGCTGCTTATTAATAAAATCGTAAAACGATAACCCAGCATGACCGTTAATGGTTTCGGATACATGACTTACTGAGACGTCTAAACGCTTAGCTAAATCGCTCACTTTTAAACCCGCCTCTAAATATGGCTGTTCAGTGACCATCAATTGCTGCAGTTGCTGCCAAAGTGAAGCGGCATCTACTTCAGTTAAGCTGCTTGTTTGGTACTTTTTGTTGCTGCTCGATACATTTGCCGCTGGTTGGTTTTGGGGCTCTTCATTTTCTTCAGCGTGGATTGTTACTTGTCTCACCCCGTAATGAGCAATTAAAACAGTTGTCACCAGCATCGCAAGTTCATGCATATGACCACTATTAAATTCATTTCCTAGGAAATAACCCGCTTCAAATAGAATAGCCAAGAGAGTACCGAGTATATAACACCAGCAAATCATGGTGACCCAGCGTAAATTGATCTCTTCAATATTAGAAAAACGTCTTTTAATTTGCACTTGGTAAGATTTAAGAATCCCAATGATGATAAAGCAATAAGCTAAATTACTGACCCAAGCAGCCACCTTATGAAGGTAACGATTTTGTCGATAAACATCGCATAACTCATTACTAAAACAGGGTAAAGCCAAGCTGTGATTAAGCTCAACGGGCATTTGCCAATGCCAAATGAGTGTAAAAATGAGTAGCGGACTCAAATGCCATAAATGCGTCGCTTGAAGAGTGAAATTAGGCCTTGTTTGAAACAACACATAAAAATACAGCAAAGGACCCGTCAGCATTTGAATACTGACGAGGTAATACACTTGCCCTCTGAGGGCTGGTATCTCAGCTTGCATGATGACAGCTAAAGCCAACATTGAAATCAATAAACTAACCAAGGCCATGGTATTTTTTGCCCCCGCAGAGCCGGGCCCTGCTCGCCACAAAAAAAACGACAAACCAAAGCTAAAACACATACATGCGCCGATAAAAAGAGAGAACGGCTGAATAGTCAAAGGGCTAGATAAAAACGCATTTAATGCCATAGTGATACACTTTTATTATTCTTTTTATTTTAATCTCACAGCTGCCAAAGCAGCTAAATACGGGCTTTTTAATATTACGAATTTGCAAATTAGTAAAAATTTTAAAACTAATTTCTCTTATTTTGCAAAGCCGGAAGCACTAACAAAACTTATCGCTTAAAAGATTAACTTACCAGAAAAAAATAATAATTAATTGCTTCAAAAGGAGAGCTTGGTGGGTCATTTTAAAAAGCACAAACTGGCAAAAACAATAACCAGTTTATTAACCTTGTTGCCTATCGTGAGCCTAGCAGCTGAAACTCAGGATAGCGAACAACAAGAACAATTAGCACTCGAAAAAATCATTGTGACAGCGCAAAAACGCGGTGAAAACTTACAAGAGATTCCACTAGCAATATCGGTGCTCGGCAGTAAGCAAATGGACCGCGGAAATATTCAAAATATCCAAGATATTCAGCAGTCTGTTCCTAACTTGAGCATGGTCACTACTTCTCCATTTACAACCACCATCAACATGCGTGGTATTCCATCAAGCCCTAATGGCGTATTTAACTCTGGCACCAGCCCGGGCATGGGTATGTACGTCGATGGTGTGGTGTATTCGCGAGCAACAGGGTTTAACCAAGAGCTCAGTAATATTGAGCGAGTAGAAGTACTACGTGGCCCACAAGGCACTTTATTTGGTCAAAATACCAATTTAGGGGTTATTAATATCACAACCAAAAAGCCTTCCGATATGGTTGAAGGTAAAGTAAAAGTCGACTTAGGCAATTATGGCCTTCGTAAAACAAACCTGTATTTAACAGGGCCTCTGATTGAAAACGTGCTCGCCGCGAGTATTTCTTTGTTTGATGTTTCGCGAGACGGTTATGTTGAAAATAGTGCCGATGGCAGCGAGTTTTCAACACAGGACCGTCATGGTGGTCGCGCGCAAGTTCGTTACACCCCAACAGATAAACTAACCCTTGATATCAGCGCTGAATATTTAAAAGACAAGAGTATTCCTCTTGCTAATAAACTCACTGACTATGAATTAGGTCTTGGCTATTTAGGTCTTTACCCAAGTGGCATGACACCAGAAGATTTTATTACCGATGATATTCATGAAGTGTTTGTAAACCCTGAGCGCTACTTTGTAAGCCGAGAAAACTGGGGCTTAGATACAACGCTCAGTTACCAATTTGATTCTGGGTTTGAGTTTAAATCCATCACGGCTAAAAAGGTGTACGACTCAACTATTGGCACAGACATGGACTCAACTCCCGTTGATATCGTATTCAGTACCGAAACCGAAAATAACGAACAATTCACGCAAGAGTTTCAGATTTTATCACCAACGGATCAGTCATTACGCTATGTAGCTGGTTTTTTCTATTTAGATAATGAGGCTGTAAATGACCAAAACTTTTTAAGTGGTACTGGGATATATGGCATTCCAACAGGTTTACCAGAACCGTACCCACAGAGCCTTAACTTACAACCGGGTAGCGGCCCTATCAATGGCGGCACATTACAAACCAAAAGCAGCGCCATTTTTGCAAATGTTAATTATGATTTCACTCAAGCAATTAACGGCTTTTTAGGTTTACGATACTCAGATGTAGAAAAACAAATGAGCTTTTATCAACGCGGCTGGGAAACATCTTTGCCGGGCGTGTACTTGCTCAATTACATTGATATTCCAACCACAAATCAGACCCTTAAAGATGACTTTTTATCATGGACTGTCGGCTTAAATGGCACAATAAACGACAACAACCACGTTTACGGTAAAGTATCGAAAGGCTATAAAGAAGGGGGTTATAGCTTCCGTCCACAATCTTTACAATCAATTGGTGGCAACCCTTTAAACCCACAGATGAGTTTTGACCGTGAAGCCGTTGTCAGTTACGAATTAGGCCTTAAAAGTGATTTATTTGATCACCGCATGCGTCTGAATATGGCTGCTTTTTACTTAGACTACTCAGATATTCAAACCCGCGTTATTGAGGATAATGGCACCAACAGAGTCGTTAATGGCCCATCGGCAACCAGTCAAGGTATTGAGGCTGAATTAAGCTATCGAGTAACGAAGCAATTAGCTGTGAATGCGGCTATTGGCTATGCTGATGCAACCTTTGATGAATTTGAAAACTGCCATGCCATTGACGACTGTACAGGTAACCAACTTCCGGGAGCCGCAAAATGGACGAACAGCGTCAGCGTAAACTATGAAACCACGCTCACTGAAAATTGGGATCTGTTTGCTGGGGTTGATTATTCGTACCGCGGTAAAGTTCAAAGCGATGCGCGTAACTTATCAGCCACCGAACTTGGTACCAGTAACTTAGTGAATAGCCAGATAGGCATTGTTTCTACAGATGGCACATGGGAAGTCATGCTGTGGACTAAAAACCTGCTCGATGAAGAAATTGAAGTTAGTAAAGCAGATAAAGCAACGTCTGAACTAAGTTTCAGTGATGTCATGTATGCCCCACCAAGAACATACGGTGTTTCATTCACTTATAACTTTTTTTAAACACAAAAAAGCCGGCTAATTAGCCGGTGTGCACGTTAAATAATGTTCGAAACTTAGAATTAGCTCTAAATGTATGATCCTGCATAAAAAGTACGATCCCAGCAAATTTAAAAATGTACGCTACTAGAATCTGCCCAGTAAAGTTCGCTTCTGGGCATGTTCGCTACAATAAAATCCACATAGTTATTTTTTAATTTAAGTAAGACATTTAACCGTGGCACGTCAAACGAGCCCCTCTAAAGCTTTACTTAGAATCAGCTAACCACTCAACTTCTGGAAATAATTGCTGTATTTGAATTCGAGTGACACGTACTAACTCGAATTTACTGATTTCTTTTCGATTGAAGGTAATACTTACTGACCCTTTCCCGTTATGACAGACAAAAGCGTCCCCATAGCCAGCTTCAAATAGCTTATCGTCAATATCATCCATTGTAAGATCGGAATCTCCAACATTAAACTTCATTTCTACTTTAAAAGTTTTCAAATTTTTGTCCCTCCGGTTGCAAACTGTATTTACAAGAATAAGTTGCTCCACCCGTTTACTGGCAATAAGTCCTTGAGAAACGCTTTCGTGATTTTGGTAATTCGTTCATCACTCAAACTTGATTGTCGCAATAATACCCATAGAGCAATATCACCACAGCCCTCTTTAATTAAGTTGTTGGTAATCCTACGAATTTGATAGTCAGATACATCTTCCGCATATCTGCACAAAACTCTTTAGTTATCTTTGGATATTTGAGTTAGACCAAACCCGACAATTCTTACGGAGATAATAACTCAAATGAGCGATCACTAGCCATTCAGCACCTTATCATGAGCAACTTTGGTAGTCTTATTTTGCTATTATTGCAATATCAATTTGATTGAACGGAGTACGAATGAAAATTTTCAAAGATAGTTCAGGTAAAACTGTCGTTGATCGTGTCTGTGATGTATGCAAAGAGAGCGTAATAACTGACCTTGGTGAGCTGAAAGCTAATTGGGGAGACGGCTTGCATAAAGGCGGAAGCAAATATCATCTCGATCTGTGTCAAAACTGCTTCAAAGTTGCTCTTTTCGCTCTAAAAGACCACCAAAGAAATTTATTCATGTTTGATGATGAAAACAATATCCCTGACGAAAATTTTGGTCTGAATGAGAGGGGTTAAACTCAATGGCTCTGTCAGTACGATTTTTGTGATGAAGATCTGGTGTTTCCTGACGTTTTAACGATTCGATTTGTAATTACCCCATTTATAAAGAGCGTAGAGCAGGCTAGTGGTTCCAGCTATACATCGTTAACCGTAGTTGCGGCGTAACCCATTGTGGTGATTGTTCCGAAATCAGCTTGTCTTGTTGAATTAATCGTTCAATAATTTTGACGCTAAGCGGTGCAAGTGCAGTGATGAGTGTTTCTTTGCGAGTATCGGTCCCTACAAGTAGCCATTGTCCATCTTCGTTCAGCCCTGGCGCGTATTTCCCTGCTGCCAAATTATCTTCAAATCGCCAGGCCAAGTCTAAAAAGTGCTCGTCAGAAGACATAATATGTTCTGCTAACAACGCTTCTTCTATTGCTGATAGCAATGATGTTTCGTCATCAACATTTTGATTAGTCCTGATATGCTTTAGGATACCGCAAGCAGCTCGATTACGTTTGGGAGGCAACGTTGAAAATAGTCCTTTTAGTTCGCTGGCGTCCCTATCTTTAATTAACTCATCGGACTCTTCCTGTAACTGCTTGGCCTCTTCTGTACTGTTTGCTACAACATCAAAAATGTTATCAAATTCAAGATTAGCCTCTGTCTCTGGCTGATCTTCCCTTTCCATTACCAGTTTCACCAGCTTAGCATCCTCTTGTTCGCTACTACGGGAAACCTGCTCATAATCCACAGAGCCAAACTCACGACTTACTGGAACACCGAGTGCTCCATGAAGTCCTCGTTTTTTGCACCAGGAGATAGCCATCTTATCCATGACATCTGACGGAATATCAACTGACAATTGAGAAAACGATTCATCACCGGTATGTCCTTTGGTGACATTAAATGATGCTGGGCGGTCAATAATAAGCTCTACTGGATTTGAGTTGTCAATTGGGTTAATACCACTATCTTGAGCTGAAAATTCTTGGTGTAAACTATGATCCGCTTCACTAAAAATCCAATCAGTTTTTGTCATCATAAATCCTATGTTTGTTTTCTCCAAAATATGGGCTGTTACTTTGGCACGTTGATAATAAATTCTTGAGAAACTCTGCCGTGAGCGAAGTCATTCGTTCATCACTTAAGCCTGATTTTCGCAATAATACCCATCGAGCAATTTTTTCATTTCTCTCATTCACTAACGTATTAGTGATTCTGCGAATTTGATAGTCAGATACATCTTCGGAGTACCTATGCAGAAATTCCGAAGTTAGGGGCAGCTTTTTAAAGTAATTTTCAACAGATGTTCCTCGATCTAATTGGCTCAAATACCATTTTTGGGATCTCCTTTCCCCTTCTATATCAAGCAAATAAAAATCTCTAATTTTGGTCAACTCACGTACCAACTGAATATCCCTTTGGCGCCAATTTACTCTGTTATTCACTACTGGTATCGGGTGTTTGTAACGCAGGTTAATCTTCAAAAGCCAATCTCTATCATGACGATAGAGCCAAGCATAGATTGCGCCACCACCGCTAGCGCGAGCTATTTTAGTCCCGAAAGTTTTAACTAAACGAAGCCAATTTAATTTATAAATTCTTAATTCTTTTTCTGAATGTGGACAGCTTTGATAGGTTCGGTTTACTACCTTCTTGATTGATTGCACCCAGTCTAAAACTTGGACAATACTCGCAGGTTCACCCTTTATTGCATAAATTAAAACCAAATGTTCAAGATAGCTGAATGATTTCCGGTGCTTTCTGGTAATACAGTGAAGCCAACATGATTCAGAGTCGCTTGGCACTAAGTTCATTGCGCAAAGCCAATCAAATGGCCAAGCTTTTAATACAGCAGATTTAACTCTCGAATAGTTAACGTAATACCCTTTGTCCATTTCAACTTCGCAAATTAACTCGTGATAAAAAGCTGTCCATTGTTCATAACTCGCAGAAACCTCTGGCGCTTGCTCTAGCAAAGCTACAATCTGTTTTTCGAGCCAGTAAAAACAGTCTAACACTGGCGTCGTGCTCACATTTTCATGGTTGATTGAAAGAATTGATAATGGGATATACTCATGTCGCTTTGATACTGAATGATATGGTTGCGCTAGTACCAACTTTGTTTGATGAATTGGGCAATAATCAATTCCACTAATCTGGTGCACTCGCATCCAATAGGGTTCGCCCAAAGTATTCCATTGCTCTGAATAACACTTGGGACAACACCTTATATGATGTAACTTTGGAATACGTGAGCAGGCATAGCCGGAACATAAATGCACAGCTCCATATGATTTACCCTTCAATAGTGATAAACATTGTAATCGACGGTTTTCTGGCATAAATGGCGCGTATAATGGAAATAGCGTGTTGTTATAAGTCAGTTGTTCACTAGAAGGCAGCGTTAATGAGTTTGTTTCGCTGAGCGCATTTAGTCTGGAAGGTAAGTTGATTGTTGATATTGCTGTTCGAGTCCCCATAGCGAGGTCAATCAATCGCTTGGGACTGACCTCGCAAAAACGCACTCTTGCTCTCGCTAAAATGCTGTATAACAGCTCATCTGGGTAAGGTTTGGGGAAATTTATCATGAAGATTGAAATCTCCGATTGGCAATACAAGCCCAGCCTCCTTCAGCATCAAGTAATAATTATCCTCTTTTTGTTGGGATGCCAAATAACGCAAATCATCCTCAGGCAGTGTATTCCATTGTGATTTTGCTATGCGGCTAAAGTCTTTTCGCTGCATAGATTCCAGCTTAGGCGTTTTACGTCGTTTTGGTTTTGAAGCTGGTTGCGGAATAGACTTGGCTGATTTATCGCTTCGCTTATCACGAGCAATGTCAGAAAAGAACGAACGGTGCTGGCTAAAGTACTTTTTCTGTACCCTCAACATTAACTCTCTTGAAATGCATTCTACTCCGGTATTTATAGCTTCATGCAGACATCGAGCATAAAAGCGTACAGCTATTCCCACAACACCTTTACACGCGTTAAACCATACTTCTTTGAGCTCTTCATTGAGCTCAATATCCTGAGCCTTTAAACAATTAAACTTCCAAAGCCTCGCTGTAAATCGTGACCAACGATCAACGAGTTCTTCGTTTTCATTTGAAAAGGCACAAAGTGGATCCCAGATAAGCTTCTCGGAGCTTATTTCATTGATGTCATAACAATTAACATCACTCGAAAGCAAAACGACAGGGGTTATGTCAGCAAGGCCAGATAAGTGCTCAAATAACAATTCTCGTTTATCAATAGGCCAATTCCGTGTCGTCTCTAATGAATCAATGACCAGTGTTCCTACATTATAAGTTGTTAAAAGGCTCCTCATTTTCATAAATGCAGCGCAAACATTGGGCGCAACCTCTACTTCTTCATCAAACTTATCGCTCCCTAAAGCAAGCTCTAAGGCTTCTAGGAATCGAGCGCAATATTCCAACAGGTTGGAAACCCCTTTTAACTCAACTTTTAAGTACACAATTTGCGCCTGAGAAGATGCATCATGCCAAACTACTTGCGGGTAGAGTGACAAACAACGCTCAATTGCAGCTGTTTTACCACAACTCTTAGGCCCTACAATAGCGGAAATATCTCGGCGCTTCTGTACTGCTGTGTCGTCATGCCAAACATGGGGCTTACCGCCCATAGCTGACAATAGGTTATTTGATAAGACTCTCCCTTGATTCTTCTTGGGCACCTTATTGTGATATCCACTTTTTATCGTCAAGTCTAAGCGATCGTACAAATCAACAATCTCAGGCACTAAAACATAAAAACTATCGATTAACGACTGAATACCACTTTTACGCCGGCTATCTTTGTCTTCAGCTGTTGCCTTAATGACTTGAACATTTTTAAAGTGAGCCTTTAATAAGCCCACATCTAATGTATCCCTGAGTACATCAACAAATTGATTATCGGTTGTGTCATCAGTTGCGATCAAACCTTCAGATCGCCAAGCTTTTGGTGGTATCTTTTCTATAGGGAGCGTCTGCTGTTTTGCCATAATTAGTCCTCATCATCCATGAACATTTCGTTCAGTCGTGTATTTGCCATCACGACAGAAGCTTGCGACTCGTTTTTGGAAGGATAGCGTTCGTTTCTCGCTGATTTAGGCTTTACAGCATCGTAAATTACTTTGCTTTCCACCCTTTGAGTAGGTTTATCTCCAAGTTTCGAAAGCTCTTCTTTTTTTGTTCGATTATCTGACTTTGCCTTCTTATCTGCTATAGCGATGCGCACGTCTTCCTTGTTTTTTAACTGTTGTTCAAGAGCATACAGCGTGTGATCGTGCATTGCGTCAGCGTTTGCGTGTTTACTCTCCTTGTCCCGCAAAATAGCGTCACGCCAAGTTAGCCCCTCAAATCGCCTGTAATCCACGTGCAGGGGACATTTGATATACTCGGTCTCTCCATTCTTTGGCACTAAGTAAATAGCAGAGGCGTCAGACTGATCGATAGCAACCTCCATTTTTTGAAGGTTGTTATAAATCTTTTCTCGTAGACCTAGCGCATTTGGGATCACAAATTGCAGATGCTTGTAAGTGAGAATATAACGTCTAGACACGCTCGCTTGATCTCTTTCAAGCAATGAATACCAGAAGTACTCTGAGTCAATAGAGTGAAGAGGCCCAGTTCTATGAGCAATACCCCATTTCCATTTCGAGTTCGGAGAGGTATCAAGCTCGGTTGGATAATCTGCGTCGACTTTTACCACTCCCATCGGCTTTGAATTGAGCACCATGACTGTTCGCGCAATAATGCGATTCAACTCATCTAGCAGCATTGTATACTCTTCAGGCTTATACTTACCGCCATGTTTCTTTGGTAAATATTGCGAGATCAAGCCAGGAAGTAGATGGCTTATTTCAGCATAAACTCGACCAAAACTTCTTTCACCTTTACCTCTTTTTTCTGGCTGAGAAGCTCCGCTATTAATCATCGCTGATCCATGCTCCACTGTTACAGAAGTGATTTTTTTACTTCTAAGATCAGAACCTAAATCCCCAAAAAAAGCCTTTGGTAAACCTTGCATCGACCAGTCACTTGGTTCGATTTCCAAACCAAACTCTCGACATAATTCAACTTTATCCCTGATCGCAACGGTCATAGCGTTCACTGCATTGAAATAAGATGGTGGCGTTAGTGTCAGCAAGAAGCCTACACAGCTAGAAGTATCACTATCAATAACTTCATAGAGAGTTGGCCTACCTAGAGGAAATCGTTCTTTATCGGCCAATCCAGCATCGAATGGCGTCGCGTCTATTTCATAAGAGTATCCAGGGCCAACTAAATTGGCACTGACGTCTGAATTTAGCTTCCTTAAGTTAGCATTGAAATACTTATCACCAACTTTGGCTTTTGCTCGGGCTTCTGGGCTGAATTTGTGATAGAAAAAAGCTTTAAATAAATCAGAGCTTGGCTTTTCATTTTCCAATTTACGAACATCGCCATCACACCATCGCGCCAAAAAATCAAGATATGCATCTTCCAATCTAAATACATTCTTGGGTTTACCCTTTTTATCAACCGTGTATTTACCGCTGAAAATGGTGTACTTGATAGCAGTCTCCATTACTGACTCCATTTCCGGAGTAGATTGAGATGAATCGTAACTTCCATGTTCTTTAGGCCGACCTAAGCGCTTTTCCCCTCTTGTTTTAGGTTTACCTTTACCACCACAGTTAGCATAATCAGGCAAAAGTGCATTGGGAGTTTGTCCACGCTGCCAATATCGTCTGAGATAACGATAAATCGTGCTTTTTGCACCAACTTTCATTGATACAAGAACTTTGATCAATTCGGCACGGTGTTTTTTTATCCAATACTTAGAGCCCCCAATAACACCTTGGATCCGATCAAGGTTACTATCACGCATTGCATGATAATCATGGCCAGCTTCATAGCTACGATTTACACTTTCTCGCCAAGGGTCTTCGACACCCATGATTTTTTGTTGATCATCAATATCCGCTACTTGTCTTGGGGTTAATCGGAAAGGTAATGCATCATTTTTTTCAATATCAATAAAAATGGCAAAGTCACCAAAATCATCCAATAAACGGTACTTATTGCCGTCCCAGCTGTAAACATGATTGCGCGTCATAAAATCAAGCATGAAGCACCTCATCTACAACTTGAATGTCAGCCCCTCTTAAGTTGAAGAAGTCTTTGTCAAATTCCAAAAAGAAAACCCCAAGCTGAACAAGTTGCTTAAATCGATAAAGGTAGGTCCCTCCCTCAAGCTTGTTTACTTCATCTAGAGCGACAAGTGAATTATGGATTCGTTCGTCTGGATTACTTAGAAAAGCATTTTCAATCGAGGTAACATGAGAGTAAAGTTCATCAACATCACAATCATCTAGGCTCGCGCCAATTATCCACTCCAGGGTACGATGAGTTTTCCTACAAATTTGCTCTTCCGTAACTACATACAAAGGTATACCCAGTCTAGCCAACGAAGCCCGCTCTAATTGAAGCTTTTCAATTGTTCGCCAGCCCTCTAAACCTTCTACATATTTCACGTAAACCCCAAGCTTTTCATTCTCTGGTCCAGCAAGAGTAATGACAAAATCTGTAGTTAAAGACTTCTTCTCTGCGTCCTTCTGGGGTGGGTGGTTAATGCCCAGATCAAAGGCTAGCTTTAATGTCGTTGATAAGTCATGCGAATATTGAGATTGGATATCCACAACTCTGGGATCCAAGTCAAAAATAATAAACGTCATGTATTCAAGTAAAGACAGCGTATATTCAATACGCCCAGTTGTGCGACTTTTCACTCGTCGCATTTGGCCTTTAGAAGAAACTGAGTGAACAGTGGCGCCAGACTGGTAATCTTTGTCTGGTACATAAGCTTCTTCTACAATTTCATTTAACTGAAGACTCATTTGAGCCTCACCACTCATATTTGTGGTACTTAACATCGTCAATATCCTTATCAACATAAGACTCTTTGAAGCATCATCCTGATGCCCTTAGCTACACGTTAATTTTAACAGATCTTGACCACATTGATTTTAACTAATTGTTTTTTATTAATTTAATCGAATATAACCAAGCTAAAAGCAAACTTTTTAAGTTGTTTTTTGTTGTTTATGAAGGAGATGGAGAAAATGAAAAAAAATTAAAATTTTTTCTTCGTGGCTGAAGATTTATATAGTTTTTAAGCTGACTGAGTTCGTCTTATCCAGACTAATTGCTATTGGGATGTAATGCGTTAGTCACAATGTGTGTCATCAAACTTACGCTGAATACGCAACCAGAAGTCGTGAGGTATGCCAGTAGTATCTCCAAGTTTTTTGGCGAAGTCTAAATCAACAGCCACCTTTCCTTGAAGAAATTCGTTGAAAAAGGTTTCTGTAATACCTAATCGATTGATTATATCTTCTCTACTAACACCATTAGCATTACTTTTGAGTAAAAATAAATGGGCGAAAAACACCGATGGGTGGAGCGAGCCCTTGTAATGGGGAACACTGACGAAACCTTCCTTAGTAAAATCATCAAGAGATATTACGCCCTCAACTAAAGCATCAATGTCTAATCGCTCATTATTTTTCAAAGGTATTCCTCCAACAGCTTGCGTTATGTTTCATTTACTAATTTAGCTAATTTTGCTAGATTAGCTAAATTAGCAGATTGCTACTTAACAATAATGAAATCAATAATTTTCGCATCAATCAAAAAAGCTCTAAATGACGCTCCTCGTAATCAATATATGGCTGAACTTCATCTTCAAGTTCTAAAGTATGCAGATCAATTAGAGGACATTACAGCTAAAGAGTTCTGTGAGAGCGTTGAACTAAAACCTAGTTATGGTACGGAGTTTAGCAAAATGAGGAATTTAATTCCTCGTCTGAAAAAAGCAGGCTTAAAGGTAGATAAAATTTAATGGATGAAAAACGTAATAAAGCCACTAGAACCTTAAAGGCTGTCGATTTCTTCTGTGGTGGTGGAGGAATGAGTTATGGAATGCAGACGGCTGGAGTAAAAGTAATCGCAGGTATCGATTATGAACCAGCTTGTGAAAAAACCTATTTAGCAAATATTAAAGATGCCAAATTCATTAATTGTGATGTTTTCGAATTAAATGAGAAAAAGTTAGCTAAAGATTTAAAATTAAAACGTAATGACAAAGACTTAATTTTAATCGGATGTAGCCCTTGTCAGTACTGGAGCATAATAAATACGGACAAGAAAAAGTCTGAACAATCTAAAAGTCTTCTAGTTGAATTCGAGCGTTTTGTTAAGTTCTTACGCCCAGGTTATGTGGTTGTAGAAAATGTTCCTGGTGTACTTCGAAGAAAAAAAGAAAGCGGTTTAGAGAATTTCATTCAATGGCTAGAGGAAGACGGCTATGTTGTTCATTTTGAGATTCACAACACAAATGATTTTGGAGTACCGCAAAATAGAAGAAGATTTACACTTATAGCGAGTAGAGTTGGCAATCAAGAGGTGGCGCCTAAAGTATGCTCAAATAAGCTCAATGTTTCAGATGTTATTGGCGAAGCTAATGGATTTCCTAAAGTGGAAGCTGGGCATGTAGATAACTCTAGCTTCAAGCACAGTGTTGCTAAAATCACACCGAAAACTCTTAAAAGACTTAAAATGGTCAAAAAGAATGGTGGGGATAGACTGGGGTTTGCTGATGACCCAGAACTACAGCTACCTTGCTTTGTAGGAAAAGATAATTCTTTTAAAGATACATTCGGTCGTCTGTGGTGGGATAAACCATCGCCTACTATAACGACCAAGTTTTTCAGTGTTTCAAATGGTAGATTTGTTCACCCGGAAGAAAATCGAGCTTTATCGTTAAGGGAGGGGGCAACGTTACAGTCATTTCCTAAATCATTTGAATTTCACGGCACCAGTATGGAAGCAATAGCCAGACAAATAGGGAATGCGGTCCCACCAGAATATTCAAGGAGAATCGCACTAGCGATTATAGAGAACAGCAATGGCAAACTTTAAAACACGAGCAAGAGCACTAGATTTATTAGGCAGGCAGCAAATTGCGGGTATACCAACAGCAATAAATGAGTTACTTAAAAACGCTCACGATGCATATGCAGATAATGTTGATATTGATTATTTCAGAATAAATGATCTTTTTGTGTTGAGAGATGATGGCGTAGGTATGTCAAAAGAGGACTTTGAAACTCGCTGGCTTACACTTGGCACTGAATCCAAAGTGATACACAGAAAATCAAGTCCACCTCCAATTGATCCCTCTAAACCCATGCGGGTTGCAATGGGAGAAAAAGGCATAGGGCGATTAGCTATTGCTTCAATCGGTAAACAAGTATTAATAGTTACCAAGGCTAAGAACCAGGAAGAAATCACAGCCGCCCTAATAAATTGGCAAATTTTTGAGCTGCCAGGTCTAAATTTAGAAGATATTGTTATTCCAATAAGGACGCTTACAGAGTTGCCTAATAAATTAACAATAGATTCAATGAAAGAGGAATTGATAGAGTCTATCGACAAGCTTCTAGCACAAGACGATATCACTGATACTGAATATACAAACATAGAATCAACAATAAAAGCGTTTAACGCTGTTCCATCTGACCTATACCATAAACTAAATCGCAGTAATGATTTTTCTGGTTATGAGTCTAGTGGTACCTATTTTTTTGTGTCTCCAGTAGATGAAACTCTGAAATTTGATTTGGATGGTTCATCCATTGGTAAAGAAGCCACCAAAATTGAAAAAATGCTCATGGGTTTTCACAATACAATGACCCCAGATCATCCCAAGCCAATTTTGGATATCGCATTTAGAGATTACAGAGTAAATGACGGAACATATGTTGATGTTATAGACAAAGAGCAATTCTTTACAGTAGATGATTTCGAGGTTGCTGATCACCACTTTAAAGGCCATTTCGATGAGTTCGGCCAATTCAAAGGTGCAATTAAAGTTTACCAAGAAAAAACATACGAACATATTGTAAATTGGACCGGAAACAACTTTAACAAAACTAGCTGTGGCCCTTTTGAGATCAGCCTTGCTTATGTTCAAGGCAAAAAAAACCAATCACTCCTTAGTAACGAGGATTTCGCAAGAGTTATTGCAAAAGCTGAAAAATTTGGTGGTTTATATGTATACAAAGACAATATACGTATTCTTCCTTATGGTAACTCTGATGTCGATTATTTAGACGTTGAAAAAAGAAGATCTAAACATGCTGGTTTAGCTTTTTTTTCTTATCGAAGAATGTTTGGTGTAATTAACCTAAAGCAAGCAGATAACTTTAAACTAAAAGAAAAAGCAGGTCGAGAAGGTTTTATTGAAGATAAAGCATATCGCCAATTTAGACAAATTTTGATTAATTTCTTTATTCAATTGGCGGCAGATTTTTTCAGAGATGATATAACAGCAAGCCCAAAAGCAGAGGTATGGGCCAACAAAAGAGCAGAGATTGAAGCATCGCATAAAGCTCTAGAAAAACAGAACAAGAGAGCTAGAGCTAAAAAAGAGCGATTTGAAAAAGCCTTAAATAAATTTTTTTCTGACAACCAAGATGGCCTTATAGAGCAAGAAGTAGATAGTATTTTTACTGAAGCCGCTCAAAACTTTAATACTATATATTCCATTAAAGATCATGATCTAGCTAGTCAAAAAATAATAGATACAGAATCAGAAACCAGACAAAAACTTAATGAGTATCGAAAGTCTATTACCGTCCCAACCCCAAAAGGGTTTCTTGTAAGGGGTGAGCTAAAATCAGACTATGAAGCATACCTCAATGAATTCGATGTATTAGAAGAAAACTTATTTTCTAAAACGATTCAAAAAATTGATGAACTGGTGGATGTAACAATTAATAAGTTACAAATATCTATAAGTAAAAGAAAACGATTAGAAAAAGCTGTTGATTTTATTTCACAAGAAGCAAAAGCAATCAATGCTCTTAAGAAGAACACAGCCACAGAGTCGGCTAATGAGATCACAAAAAGGGTAAAAGAGCTAACTACAGACCTGATGGTAGATCTAGACGACCAAATTAGACAAGTAAAAGATAGATTTAAAACTATATCAATTGATAACGAAGCTGATATTGATTTAGTTGCAAAACGAAAAGAGTTATCGGATGAAATAACCTCAGTAAGTGAAAGAAATACAAATATACTAGACACTATAATTAGGCAGCTAGAAGGCATTTATTGGGAAAAAGATGAAGATAATAACTATATAACAAACGAGCAAATAACGAGTGCTCTAGGCGAAGAATTAGAAGAGCTCAAAGAAAAAATTCATACGGATGTAGAATTAAGTCAATTAGGCTTAGCTGTAAGTATTATTCATCATGAATTTAATAGCACTGTAAGGTCTGTCCGTTCGAGCTTGAAAGACTTAAAGGCATGGTCTGATGTTAATCAAGACTTAGAAGGTGTTTACAAGAATATAAAAATCAACTTTGAGCATCTCGATGGATACTTGAATTTATTCACGCCACTAAACAGAAGACTTTCACGCAAATCCGAGAACATAAAACTGCTCGAAATAAAAGCTTTCTTAAAAGACTTATTTGGTAGTAGATTTGCGCGACACGAAATAGCTTTTAATCATACAAACGGCTTTGCAAAAGGCAGCATAAATGGCTACCGCTCTTCTTTTTATCCTGTGTTTGTTAACTTGATTGACAATGCTATCCATTGGTTAAATGAAAGTGGTATTTCTAATAAAACTATTAGACTTCATGCCGAAGATGATGGGTCTGTGTACGTTTCAAACAATGGATTAGAAATCCCTCAGCAAGACAAAAACAAAATTTTTCAATTAGGATTCAGTCGAAAAGAAAATGGACGAGGTATGGGCCTGCATATAAGTAACGAAGTTCTAGAAACTGCGGGTTACAAGTTGTTATTAGTTGAGCCAAGAAAGAATGCCACTGTAACGTTTAAAATAGCTAAAATGGACTAAGAATAATGAGTTTCAGGGATAAATCTAACGAAATTGCAAATGAATTCCTACAGACTGTAGTATTTCTCGACGACAAAGCGTACGGCACAACAGATCAAGCAGATATAAATCATGACTTTGATGTGAAGTCAGTAGTTAAGTCGTTTGCTCAAAACAAGAAAGTTTGTTCTGTTTTCCAACCAGAAGTTGAGAATGACATACGCCTTTTTACAGAAATAGCTCAAAAAGCCGACGTAGTAGTTCTTGACTGGCGAATTATCATCGACATTGAAGATTCTGAAGAACTTGATGATGAAGAAGATGCTGTAGTTGACGACCATAACGGTCATTACACTAAACAAATAATAAATAAGTTATTAGAATCAAAGAGTAGCCAAAATAGCTTAAAGTTAATTGTCATTTACACAGGAAACCCTGAACTACAAGCAATAGCAGCTAGTATATTACAAAGCTTGCAGGGCGCAGGTATTGACGGGTTTTCGATCAATCAAGATGACGAATGCAGCATTAGTTCTCATAGTTGTAAAATATTAGTTCGAGCTAAGTCAAATGGAGGTCACAACCGTGGACAGCATGCCCCAGAGCTAATAGAAAAGTCAGTTACTTACGAAGAACTTCCTGAATTTATTAACTCTGAATTCGCAGAGATGACCAACGGCTTGTTATCAAACTTTGCTTTAAAAGCTTTGACAGCTATAAGAGAGAATAGCTTTCAAATTATAAATGTCTTCTCAAAAAATCTTGATTACGCATATCTGGCAAATCAGTCTCTATTAATTAACAACCATGACGCAAATGAACTATTAGTTGACCTCATAGGCGATACATTTGTATCAATATTACGTGCTAATGACGCAAATAGCTTACTTGATACAGAGCTTATTAACACATGGCTAGAAGACAACTTACAAGCTCAAGAACAACGCAAAAGGTCTAATGCGGGTCAATTTGAAGATTCAACTTTCGCAGTACCTGTAGCTTCAGCTCTCGATTTACTAAGTTCATGTAATGATGTTCAAGAAAAATTTGTGGATGCTCTAGCTGATTTAGAAAACTTGTCTAGAAGGAATGTTGAGAAAAACTACAAAGCCTACGCTTTCGATATTTTCTCTGACTCTCAAGGAAATGGCTCACACCAAGAGTATGCAAAACTGTGTCAACACAAAAACTTAATTCACAGCGAAGGATATATTCCTTTTCTTAGTCTAGGTACAGTCGTAAAAAGCACCCATGATGGTAAGTATTTCGTTTGTATCCAACAGCGTTGTGATTCTGTGAGAATTGCGAATGGTGATATACGAAGGTTCCTGTTCATCTCTTTGGATTTAGTTGAGAATAACAAACCATTTGATTTCATTACCCCAAGCGGTGAAAAGCTGTACTTAAATCGCAAAACCTATGACTTAAAAACAATTAAGTTTTTAGCTTCTGATGATGGCTCGGTAAGAGCGGAAAGAGATCAAGACACTCTTATATTTAAACAGTTTCATCAAGTGGAGGATGGAATAGAGAGTTTTGAATATTTATTTGAACTAAAAGAGCTTTATGCTCAAAGGATCGTAGATGATTACAGCTCTGGTTTATCTCGTGTAGGTTTGGATGAGCCTGAATGGGTTAGACTAAGCAAAAGGTAATATTCTAAAAACTTAATTTAAAACGGTCACTAAATGTGACCGTTTTGTTTCGTACTCTAAAACTGTAGCGAACTTATAAGTTTCTGACTTTAATATTTGTTGCGCACATTAAAGACTGTTTCGAACATTATTTAACGTGCACAGCCGGCTCTCGATGCTTTAACTTATTCAACCGTTACCGATTTTGCTAGGTTTCGAGGTTGGTCTACGTCGGTGCCTTTAATAACCGCAACATAGTATGAAAGCAGCTGTAACGGAATTGTATATACAACTGGAGCAATCACGTCATCTACATGGTTTACGTTGATTACACGCATTGTTTCGTCAGATTCAAACGCTGAGTCTTTGTCTGCGAATACATAGATAATACCGCCACGGGCACGTACTTCTTCTACGTTTGATTTAAGCTTTTCAAGTAGTTCGTTGTTTGGTGCTACAACAATGATTGGCATGTCGGCATCAATCAACGCAAGAGGGCCATGCTTAAGCTCACCCGCTGCGTATGCTTCGGCGTGAATGTATGAAATCTCTTTCAGCTTAAGTGCACCTTCCATCGCGATTGGGTATTGTGAACCACGACCCAAGAATAGTGAGTGGTGCTTGTCAGCGAATTCTTCAGCTAAATCTTCAATACCCTCAGCAAGCAATAATGCTTCTTCTAACTTGTTAGGTAGTGTTTTGATTGCATTTACAATCGCACTTTGATCTAAGCCTTTTTCTTGCGCAATCGAAGCCGTTAGCATTAGTAAGCCAACAAGTTGTGTAGTGAAGGCTTTCGTTGATGCAACACCAATTTCAGCACCCGCTTTAGTCATAAAGGCTAAATCAGATTCACGTACTAATGATGAACCCGGTACGTTACAAATGGTCATTGACGCCATGTAACCTTGCTGTTTTGCAAGACGAAGTGCAGCAAGCGTATCGGCTGTTTCACCAGACTGTGAAATGGTCACAAGTAAGCTGTTGTCATGTACAAATGATTCGCGGTAACGGAACTCAGAGGCAATCTCTACGTTACAGCTCACACCAGCAAATTGTTCAAGCCAATAACGCGCAACCATACCTGAGTGGTATGAAGTACCACAGGCAATAATTTGCACGTGTTTTACGTCTTTAAAGATTTGCTGAGCGCTTTCGCCAAAGGCATCAATCGCTACAGTATCATTGTGAAGGCGGCCATCAAGGGTGTTACGTACAGCAAGCGGCTGCTCGTAAATTTCTTTCAGCATGTAGTGACGATATTCGCCTTTACCTGATGCGTCTTGCGTAATGTTTGATTCAATCACTTCGCGCTCAACTGCATCGCCGTTTGCATCAAAGATTTCTACACTGTCACGGGTAATACGCGCAACATCACCTTCTTCAAGGTAAATAAAGCTGCGTGTAACTGGTAATAAAGCTAGTTGGTCAGATGCAATAAAGTTTTCGCCAAGACCTAAACCAATCACCAGTGGGCTACCTGAGCGCGCTACGATGATTTCGTTGTCGTTCGCTTTATCAAAAACAACGGTGCCAAATGCGCCTTCAAACTGCTTAACAGCTGCTTGTACTGATGCTAATAGCGTATCGTGCTGTTGGCGAAGTTGGTGAATAAGGTGCACCATTACTTCTGTATCTGTTTCTGATAAAAACTCATAACCGTCGCCTTTTAATGCATCACGAAGGCTGGCATGGTTTTCGATAATACCGTTATGAACAAGGGCAATTTCGCTGTTCGAAATATGTGGGTGAGCATTGGCTTCGGTTACGCCACCGTGGGTTGCCCAACGCGTATGTGCAATACCGGTAGTGCCATTAACAGCTGCATCGTTAAGTGCCGCTTCAAGATTTGCAACCTTACCCACGGCTTTAACCGTGTTAAGCTTATTACCTTTAAGTAAAGCCACGCCTGCCGAGTCATAGCCGCGGTATTCAAGGCGTTTTAGGCCTTCAACAAGAATTTTATTTACTGGGCGTTCTGCAACAGCCCCAACGATTCCACACATAATCTCTCCTTTTGCACATGCCAAAGCGTTTTACTTTGGGCGGTATGTGTTGTCATAAATTTAATGTAATAAGGTGTTGTCGGTCTTATTACGGGTTATTCAATTTCTGCACAGATCAGCTGTACACCACACGCTTTTATCGCCTCGCGTTTATCTTCGCTTAGGTTGTTGTCTGTGATAACCGTGGTCACACGCTGCCAAGGCAGTTCTAAATTAGGAATTCTTCGGCCAATTTTTTCTGACTCTACCAGCACCACAACTTCACGAGCAGCTTCAGCCATCACCTGGCTAAGCCCAACTAATTCATTGAAGGTTGTAGTACCTCTATCAACATCAATGCCATCGGCACCAATAAAGAGTTGGTCAAAGTCGTAAGAGCGAAGAACATTCTCCGCGACTTGACCCTGAAACGATTCTGAATGCGGATCCCAGGTTCCCCCGGTCATCAAAAGTGTTGGCTCATTTTCTAATGAAAGCAGCCGGTTAGCGACATTTATAGCATTTGTCATCACCACTAAACCGCGCTTACTCGCAAGCTCGGGGATCATTGCCGCTGTAGTGCGGCCACTATCAATTATGATGCGGTTATGATCTTTAATAAGCTTTGCAGCTGCCTTTGCGATTGCCATTTTGCGAAGCGAGTCGCTTTTCTCGTTGCTATTTGCAACGATTTCTTGCGGCAGTGCAATAGCGCCCCCGTAACGGCGTAGCAACAAGCCACTTTTTTCAAGGGCTGTCAGATCTTTACGTATCGTCACTTCAGAAGTTTGAAACTGCTCAGCTAACGCTTCAACAGCAACTTCACCGAGTTCATTTACTTGGCTTAAGATTGTATGGCGACGTTGTTGAGTGTTTCGTTTTGTCATAAAGTGAATCACATAAGTTTCGTTTCGAAAGTTGTGAGATTTTAAACGAAACAATATAAATGGCAAGTGAATGATCGTTAACCTACACAGCTTTAATTTTGATCTTCATCACCAACACGCTAAGCTATTAGCAAATATAACCATGAACATACCCGATGAAAGAGTTTAATAGCCTCGATAAGTCCGTACTCGAACAACGAAAAAATGCCCATGAAGTTTGTCGTTTATTTGCCAAAAGCCCAAGTAAAGGTAACTTAAAACGACTAAAAGGCATGTTTGCTCAGTGTGGCGAACAGGTTGTTATAGAAGCAGGTTTTCATTGTGATTATGGCAGTGGTATTAAAATAGGTGATCGAACCTTCATAAATATTAACTGTACTGTGCTCGATGCGCCGCTATCTGATGCGCAAATTACGATAGGCGATGACTGCTTAATAGGCCCTAATGTGCAAATTCTTGCAGTATCGCATGCGGTAAACCCTACTGAGCGTTTAGCAAAAGCTAATTTTGTAGCGCCGATTAACATTGGCAACAATGTATGGATTGGTGCAAGCGCTATTATACTTGCGGGTATTAAAGTTGCTGATAATGCCGTGATTGGCGCAGGGGCAATAGTTACCAAAGATGTCGCGGCAAATACCCTAGTAGCAGGTAACCCTGCGGTGAAGGTTAAAGAACTTTAACCCTATATTTACGCTAAAGCACGTCCTACGCAGGTCATCATTTATGGTGGCACAAAATACATATTTATGCGCTAAAGCACGTCCTACGCAGGCCATCATTTATGGCGACAAAGAATACATATTAACGCGCTAAAGCACGTCCTACGTAGGTCATCATTTATGGTGGCAAAGAATACATAATAACGCGCTAAAGCACGTCCTACGCAGGTCATCATTTATGGTGACAAAGAATACATAATAACGCGCTAAAGCATGTCCTACGTAGGTCATCATTTATGGTGGCAAAGAATACATATTAACGCGCTAAAGCACGTCCTACGTAGGTCGCCATTTATGGTGGCAAAGAATACATAATAACGCGCTAAAGCACGTCCTACGTAGGTCGTCATTTATGGCGACAACCAATCACAAGAAAACAGAATTCCAATATGGATAACTACCTAAATTATCAACTAGCTTTTTTCGCAAAGGGTTTGCTGCGATATATCTGGCTACAGCTATTCTACTTTCTTCTTCACGTAGTGCATGGTCATAGTAAGCAGGTTGCCACACCGTTTGCGAAAAACTACGTCTCTTATTTATCTCTCTAGCAGAAAGACCTTTTAGATGACCAACTGTTTTACCCAAGCTACTATCGCTAAGCCTTAATAAACCATGAAAATGATCAGGCATAAGAACCCAAGTTAACCAGCAACATTGATGTATTAATTCATTTATTTCAATACACCTACAAAATACTTTTGCTAAGTTATGATCACTGAACAGTGCTTTTCTGTTATGGCAGTTGAACGTTATGAAATATTCACCTGATTGAATTGAAACTCGTCCTTTCTTTAGATGACTCCAGCTCATGAAAAATCCTTTTTCATAAAATTGTAGAACATTAAATATAGTAGATTAACGCGCTAAAGCACGTCCTACCGTAGGTCGTCATTTATGGCGACAAAGAATATATATTAACGCGCTAAAGCACGTCCTACGCAGGTCATCATTTATGGTGGCAAAGAATACATACTAACGAGCTGAAGCACGTCTTACCGTAGGTCGTCATTTATGGCGACAAAGAATACATATTAACGCGCTAAAGCACGTCCTACGTAGGTTGTCATTTATGGCGTCGTATTTAAAACTAAAAAAGCCCAGCTGTATTGCTGGGCTTATCGTTGACAGTTAGTTAACTGTTATTCATATCGTAAGATAAGTGATGGTCTGGTGCTTGCGGCCTTGAAGGCTAAACTTGCAACGGTAACCCAGGTAATCGCGGCCACCGCGGCGGCGGCAACTAAATACACCCATACAGCTTGTTCAATGCGGTCATTAAAGTTTGCTAACCAATCACCAACTAACAAGTAAGTCACTGGATACGCAATAGCAATACTTACCGCCACCAGCACTAAGAACTCTTTAGCAATAATATTGACGATACTGATGCGAGATGCACCTAGCACTTTTCGAACGGCCACTTCTTTTTGACGACGCACTGTTGCAAACGAAGCCAAACCAAAGGTACCTAAACAAGTTAAGAACACTGCAAGGCCGGTAAAGATTAAAACCACATTCGAAATTCGCTCATCACCTTTTAACAGAGTTTTGTAGTTGTCTGCGAGTAAGTTAATTTTTGGCTCATAGATATTGGCTGAGCTTGCTAATACTTCAGCGATCTGAGCTTTAATGTAAGGCAAGTTTTGCTGATCAATCGTTAAAATTAGTTCTGATACAGGTGATAAAAAGTTAAAGCCACATAAGAACATAATATTCGAGTTGGCATCTTTAGCATTACCTACTTTTACATCTTCAACCACTCCCACAACACGCATATCTACGCCACGACCTGAGTCTTTAATTACCTTACCAATAATGTCACTCATGTTAGTGTAACCCGCTTGCCTTGCGACCGATTCAGTCACAATGGTGCCCGTACTTGTTACTCCATTTTCACGGCTTGCCCAATCACCAGCAAATTCACGACTAAAGTCACGACCAGCAACAAGTTTTAATCCTAGTGTTTTTACAACATCGTAGCTTGCGCCAACAACAGGCGTTAAGCTGCCAGACGCTTCACCATTTGGCCACGTTGGCATAAGTGTATTATTGATTGAAACAGTTAAACGGGTATCAATGACTGTTGTTTGCTGTACGCCTTGAATTGCACTAATACGGTTAACTAAGGCATTTTTTTCTTTTGTGAATACTTCGCCTACAGGTAGCTCTGAAATAACCAATCTTTGTGTCGTTTCATAGCCTAAAGGTAAGCTCTGTAAGTAAGTTAATTGCTTTAACAAGGTAATAGAGGCAATGATTAAACCTATTGCTAGTGAAGCCTGTAAGGTTAGTAAGCTCTTACGAACCCATATTGCAGTATTACCACGCTGTAAGTCTCCACTTAAAACGCGTTTTGCACTGAATGACGAAATAAAGAATGCAGGATAAAGCCCAGCTAATATGCCCACAGCAATTGCGACCACAATAATAGCAATGCCAAATTCAGAAGCATAATTCACGCCCAATTCGCGGTCTACTAGTTGGTTAAAGATTGGTAAAAATAGCTCCACTAAAGCACATGCAATCACCATTGAAAGCATTGATACCAATACAGATTCAGATAAAAACTGCGTTACTAACTGACCTTTACTTGCGCCAAGCGCTTTACGCACACCCACTTCTTTTGCACGTTTAGTCGATTGAGCGACGGTCATATTAATGAAGTTAAAACCTGCAATAAGAATCAGTAACACGCTTAAACCAACACAGATCATCACCACTTGTTTAGCACCACCCGCTTTCATCTCAAACGGTGATTTAGCCGTTAGGTGCAAATCAAGTAATGGATGCAGCTCTAAACTAACTTGCTCCAGCATCGAACCGCTAAAAAAGCGCTCTGTTAAGGTTTTAGCTAATGCATCTGTATCGGTGCCCTCTGCTAAACGCATATAAACATAACTACTGTTGATATCTATTTCGCTTGGATCATGCTTAACATAAACAAGGTTTTTAAAGGCAAAGTGAGTGTTGTCTGTTAAGTCTGCAAACACGGCACGCACTGTGTACTGTCCTTGTTCATGCGTAAGTGTTTCACCAATCACATCGGTGCGACCAAAAATGCGCAGTGCTTCTGATTCACTTAAAGCGAGACTATCTGGTGTACTCATTGCTGTTGTTAAGTCACCCGCCAGCGTTTTCAGATCAATGAAATTTTCAATATTTGCTGTAGCACCATATAAGGCATTTAACTTATAGCCTTGGTTGCGGTAACTCACATCCACCATGGCTTCACGGGTCAGCTCGACCATAGTTAATCCGAACACTTCTTCAACTTGGCTGTAATCTTCGGCCTGCTTTGACTGCACATAATTAAAAATAGGCACCACAGATAAACCGAGTTTTGAGAAGTCTTGGCCAACGCGATAAACACGCTCAGCATGAGGCTGTTGGCTATCGTACGAAAGCTCATTTTTTGCAAACAAAGCAACTAGAATTGCCGCAGCTAAGCCCACACTTAAACCCAGAACATTTAAAATAAAATGCTGCTTTTGGTTTTTAAACGCGCGCAGCGCGGTGATCAAATAACTTAAAATCATGTTATGCCACCTCTGCTGTTTGTTGAACACGGTTAGCTTTATCAACCATCACTTGGCCATCAAGTAAGCGCACCAAACGGTCAGCATAATTGCCTTCTTTTTCTGAGTGGGTAACCACAATTACCGTGGTACCTTCGCGATTTAGCTCACGCAGCATCGCCATGACTTCATCACCATTTTTTGAATCAAGGTTACCCGTAGGCTCATCCGCTAAGATGAGTTTTGGATTAATCACCAGAGCTCGGGCTACCGCTACACGTTGCTGCTGACCGCCCGATAGCTGCTGCGGTAAGTGATCTGCTCTATGGTCTATTGCAACACGTTTTAAAATTTCTTCTACTCGCTGTTTACGTTCACTTTTTGAGATATTTTGATACTGTAATGGCAGCTCAACGTTTTCAAATACTGTTAATTCATCAATTAAGTTAAAGCTTTGGAAAACAAAACCAATCGACGCTTTTCTAAGTGTCGCTAATTGCTTTTCACCAAACCCTGCGATGTCTTCACCTAAAAATTCAAAACTGCCTGCCGATGGCGAATCCAACATACCTAAAATAGAAAGTAATGTTGATTTACCACAGCCAGATGGCCCCATAATGGCAAGAAACTCGCCTTCGTTTACATGTAAGTTAATGTTATTAAGCGCTGTTGTTTCAACATCTTGAGTACGGAACACGCGTGATAAGTTAGTTAATTTAATCATTGTTTTTATCCTTAAAATTGTAGTTGTTGTGCTTTATCAAAGTTGCTGTAGCTAGAGGTGATCACGCGATCTCCGGCGCTTAGGCCACTCAACACTTCATAATAGTTTTGATTCTTTTTGCCAAGACGAATGTCTTTTCGTACTGCACGGTTGCCATCTTTTTCCATGACATAAACCCAGTTACCTCCTGAGCTGGTAAAAAATGCGCCGCGTTCAAGTAATAAAGCAGTGCCTTTGCTATCACCTAGCATCAGCTGCACATCAAGGCTTTGCCCACGTTTTATGTTGCTAGTGCCGTTTGGTAAATCGACTTCAACCTGAAACTGTGATTGCTGAACACGACTATCAATTTTGCTAACTGTTGCCGCAATTTCGCCTTGCTCATGTTCAATAAGCACTTGCATACCTGTTTGAACTTGGCTTAGGTAAAACTCATCTAGTCGCACAACTAGCTTGTATTCATTAGGAATATCAATCTGCCCTAGGCGAGCACCACGGCTTTTTGATTCACCTATTTCAACATCAAGCTCACTTAAATAACCATCAGCAGGTGCTGTTACGAGTAAGTTTTCAAGGTTCTTACGCGCAAACTGAAGGTTTTTCTCTAGCATGTCTGCACTGTCTTTTAACTGGGCTACTTGAACTTCACGAATGCTGTTTTCTTGCTTTTGACGCTCAAGGGTTAGTTCTTTTCGAGCTTTGTAATACGCTAAGTCTTCTTGAATTTCAAATAATTGCTCTTGTGCTAACACACCCGTTTTCACTAGCGGCTGAGTTTGTTTTAAGCGACGCGATAAATGCGTAATTTTAAGATCGATTTCAAGCAAATCACGGCGTAAGTTTAAACGGCTGGTTTCCATATTCATTTGCGTGTTACGTAAAAAGTTAAGCTGCTCAGTCACCTGTGCTTCACGGCTCATTACATCAAGCTGCAAGTTAGTATTGCTTAAACGCACAAGTGGTTGGCCTTTTTTAACAAACTCACCTTGCTCAACAAGTCGCTCTTCGACTTGGCCTCCGGCAATGGTGTCTAGATAAATTGTAGTGCGAGGCATAACCTGACCACGAAGACTTAAAGCATCAACAAATTCACCTTGTTGTACTGTGCTAATCGTTAAGCTTGTAGCGCTTACTTGCTGACTACGACCTGTTTGCTCAGTTTGCGTGAAACCATAAGCTGCTGCCGCAACAGCTAAACATGCTGCTGCAATTACTGATTTCTTAAAAAATGCTTTGTTATTTGAGCGTGTAATTTTCTTATCCATGTTGACGCCTTTAAGTTATCTAGGTGCTAATTACCTATAGATAAAACAACTCTTGTGCCAACTTTTATTTTCATTAAATTACAACAACTTATATTAAAACTAATAAAGGTGAATATAATTAAGTGTCCGCTTATAGAACACTTCAAAACCCATATATCGTCCATAAATGGACACTGTTACTATTTTCAATTAGTCTTAGTGTTCCCATAAAGGAATAATAATAAATAGCTATGAAACAAGCAGGATCAATTCTTATCGTCGATGATAACCCCGACATACTTATCGCCGCACGATTACTTTTAAAGCAGCATTATCAGGTTGTAAAAACCACAGATAACCCCTTTGATATCGAAGGTATCATTAACGCACAGCATGAAGCGGATCAGGCTATAGATATTGTGTTACTCGATATGAACTTCACGCAAGACTCAATTAGTGGCAAAGAAGGATTCTACTGGCTAAAAAAAATCATGAGCCAAGACGCTAACATTGCGGTACTGCTTATGACGGCCTACAGCGATATTCAGCTAGCGGTCGAAGCAATTAAGGCCGGTGCCTCTGACTTTATTGCCAAGCCTTGGCAAAATGAGCAATTACTCGGTGCTGTAGCAGCGGCATTTTCACACGCTAAAGACAAACAGCAAGTTGGTAAACTCACAAAGCAAAAACAAGCCTTGCAGCAGTCAATCGGCAATCAACCATTTGAGTTTTTAGGCCAAAGTGATGCCATGCAGCAGGTTTTTTCGGTAATCGACAAAGCAGCCAGCACAGATGCCAACATATTGATCAGTGGCGAAAGTGGCACAGGTAAAGAACTCACTGCCCATGCAATCCACAATGCAAGCCAGCGCCAAAACCAGCCTTTCATTAGTCTAGATATGGGCTCACTGGCCGAAAGCCTGTTTGAAAGCGAACTATTTGGCCATAAAAAAGGGGCGTTTACTGGCGCGAAGGAAGATCGCATTGGCCGATTTGAGCTTGCTCATGGTGGTAGTTTATTTTTAGACGAGCTAGGTAATTTACCGCTTAACCAACAAGTTAAACTACTTGCGGCACTACAAAACAGGCAAATAACACCGGTTGGTGGTTCTAAAGTCATCGATATTGATATTCGTTTGATCTGTGCAACGAATGAAAACCTCGAACAAGCAGTTACTGAAGGTAAATTTAGGCAAGACTTACTGTACCGTGTTAATACCGTAGAGATCCGTTTGCCAGCTCTGCGTGAGCGCAGTGAAGACATTCCATTACTGTGTAACTACTACTTGCAGCACTTTGCACATAAATACAAACGTGAGCTCTCGATTGCGGCATCTGATATGACACGTTTAAGCCAGTATCATTGGCCAGGCAATGTCCGTGAACTTGCCCATGCAATTGAGCGAGCAGTCATCCTCTCAGAAGGCTCAGAGCTCGATATAAGCTCAGTGATAAGCTCACCAAGTGCTGCTGTTAGTACAAGTGAGCTCCCTACAAGCGCCACTGACTACGACACTTTTGATCTCGAAATCATCGAGCAGAGAACCGTTCGTGCAGCTTTAAAGCATTTTCAAGGGAACGTGAGTCATGCAGCTAAAGCCCTCGGCCTAACACGCGGAGCCATGTATCGTCGTTTAGAAAAATACGGACTTTAATCGATGCGAAATTTTATTAGCTTAGCCGGCCTATTAGCTGCGCTAATTGGTTTATCAATTGCTTTGTTTTGGCAAGTAGAGCAAAGCGGGTTTTCTGCAATTTCGGCACTTTTAGTTATTTTAAATTTGGTATGTGCCGCGCAAATTTTTAATTTATTTAAACGCCAAACAAGGCGTGCAGATATGGTGTTTCGCGCTTTAGCGAATGGAGACAGCACATTAGGCTTTGGCGACCAACACCCTATGCAGCAGCAATTTGAGCAGGTTAAACAACAAATTCAGGCTGCGCGTTTTAATGCAGAGCAACAAGCCCAGTTCTTACAAGCGCTATTAATTCATATCGATTTAGCAGTATTAGTATGTGACGAACAAGGCACTATTATTGAAAGCAATCCGGCGGTCAGCCGTTTACTTGGACAAGCTGTAAAGCACATCGATGATTTAGGTGTAATAGCCAACCTAGTCCAAGACGCAAAGCAAAATAGCCGTAATACCGTGCCATGGCAAAATGGTGAGCAGCACGATACGTTATCTGTGCAGATCAGTATTGCCGAAATCCAAGGTAAAGTTCGTAAAGTGATCAGTTTGCAATCGATTCATGATCAGCTGCAATTAAAAGAGCAACAAGCTTATAAGCGCCTTACAAAAGTACTAACCCATGAAATTGCTAATTCGATTACGCCACTTTCTTCTTTAGCACAAACTTGTACGGCACTGCTGCCAACTGAGCTTAGTTTTGATGATCAGGAAGATAAACAAGACTTGCAACTCGCCCTAACAACACTCGCATCACGAACCGAGCATTTAGGGGAATTTATAGCGCAATTTAAAAAGGTTAGTAGCTTACCCGTCCCACACTTACAGCCACATATTCTGGCCGATCTTGCCAAGCAAGTTGTCGCTCTGCACTCACAACAAGCTAAGCAACTTAATATTACGTTGAATTTATCGGTGCAAAGCCAACAGTTAGTAATGATAGATAGAGGCCAAGTTGAACAAGTAATAATAAACCTGCTTACCAATGCCCTTGATGTCCTTAAGCAGTTAAATAGTCCAGAGTCAGCAAAGTGCATTGAAGTAAGCATTGCACAAAATGCTAATCAACAACTGTATTTAGAGGTCAGCGACAATGGTACAGGTATCAGCGATCATGTAATTGAGATGATTTTTGTGCCATTTTTTACTACCAAGCAACAAGGTTCAGGAATAGGCTTAAGTTTATCGCGCCAGATCATGCTCAATCATGGCGGCGATTTGGTATATATCAAACGTCAACAAGGAGCCTGCTTTCGCTGCGTGTTCGGTTAGCTTACACAGTTAGAACACTTACTTACAATTTGCTAAGGCGCTGTTTGGTATCATGTACCCATTAACGTTTAATGGACTAACCAATATGCGATACCTCGCCTTAGCACTGTTTTCATCACTTGCCTTTATTCCTACAAAAAGCTTTGCTGATATTTATGACAGCCCAGATATGAACCTGTTTGTTAAATCAGAGCATAATAGTACTGATTCAATCACCTCAGCCGGCATCGAATTTATGGCTAAAAATAACTACAGTAATTTTGGCGCAGCATTTACAACGGCACTAGGCTCAGCAGAAGTATTTACTAAAAAAGGTGATCGGGAGACATTTCTAACCTTAGATAGCGGCATCAAATTTGGCTATTTCAGTGACTTTTTTGTCTATGGCGAAGTGGGCTTAGATTTAATTGAGCTTGCTGTATACGACGACCGAGATGACCACGACTACAGCGACCGCTATGATGACGACCACAATAATATTGATGGCTATGTTGGTGTGGGTATGGGCGTAGACTCAAAGCCATTCAGAATAGAGATCTATGCCAGAGCCCGAGAAATAGACAGCCGTTATTGGGAAGCACAAAACCATGGTTACGCTGGGTTACAAGTTAGTATTTCGTTTTAATTTCAATTGGGTGAGTGAGTTAGCAAGCTGTTAATCTAATGGTCATTTTTAGCTCACCCTATGTTAAGCTTAGGCGCTTTAGTTTACCCGCACCTAAGTTAACGGAGTATTTTAATACGTGTTTTTAAATCGATTTTTAGGCCTTGTTGTTGTTTCTCTTATTGTAACAGGCTGTCAGACTGCCCCTGAGTCTCTCCCTGAAAAGAAGCCAATAATTAAGGCAAATCCAGGTACTGTGGTTGCAGAAGCTAAAACAGCACAAGTAGACGCGGTGACACCGCTAAAACCAAGTGAACTTGATGACGTATGGCAGCGTATTCGCATTCAATTACAGTTTAGCGATTCAAGTCATCCAGATGTGCAAAAGCGCATTGCTTGGTACCTTACTCATCCAAATTACATGGAAGAAATAAGCCGCCGTGCAGCGCCGTATTTGTATCATATCGTTACAGAAGTAGAAAACCGTGACTTACCAATAGAACTCGCTCTAATGCCGCTTATAGAGAGCGATTTCGATGCCTGTGCCTATTCGCACAAACATGCATCGGGTTTATGGCAACTCACCCCCTCAATCGCCAAATACTTCAAAGTAAAAATTACCCCTTGGTATGATGGTCGCCAAGATGTGATCGACAGCACCCGTGCAGCTTTGGATTTTATGGAATACCTTTATAAACGCTTTGATGGCGATTGGTATCATGCTATTGCTGCCTACAATATTGGTGAAGGGCGTGTATTACAGGCAATTGCTCGTAATAAAAAACAAGGTAAGTCGACGGACTTCTTTAGCTTAAAACTACCATCGCAAACCAAACAATACGTGCCTAAGTTACTAGCCGCAGCACAATTATTAAAGCACCAAAAAATGATATTCCCTGCTATTAAGAATGAGCAGGCAATTGCGACCTTACCAGTGACAGGTGCTGTGATCTTGGCAGATAAAGCGAAATGGCAAGAGCTTGAAGAGCTAAACCATGGTGTTATCCGATACCCAGCGGTGATTGATGCGCCACATATTGTGGTCCCAAAAGATCAGCAAGCAAGTTATCAAGCTCTATTAGCTAATCAAAAGAGCAATGATTATAGCCAGTGGCAACATTACACAGTTAAACGCGGTGATAGCTTAAGTGTGATTGCAAAGAACTATAAAGTAACAGTTAGCCAGCTGAAAACCTTCAATAACCTAAAAACAAACACCATTCGTATTGGTCAAAAACTGATATTGCCGCAATTAGCTGATCAACAAATCGAGTATAAGGTGAAATCTGGCGACAGCCTTTGGAAGATAGCAAAGCAATACAAAGTCAGTATCACTAAACTCAAACAATGGAATAATCTTTCAAGAGATAGCTTAAGAGTGGGTGAAAAGCTCACCGTATTTATCTCAAATAGTTAATCCCAAATCAGGGAGTTTTACTCCCTGCCTCTTTTATCTATCCAATTAAAGTTGTATCTTTATTAGTCTAGTCTATAAAAACAACTATTAAAAATTATGGATAATCAGCAACAGGACGTAAGCTGTTCAACAGTTGAATCAAAGCAAGACTCTAACGTTGAAGAGCAAACAAAAAACCCCCAGCAAAGCACTCAACCAGCCAGCAACCAGCGCAAGGCATGGTTTACCAACGAGCGGCTAAACCTATTTCTCGCACTATGTGCCATTATAATTTCAGCAGCCTCCTTTTATGCCACATACTTGCAAGCCAACGCCGCAGAACGACAAGTAAAAGCCGCAACCTGGCCATGGCTCGAAGTGATGACGGGGAATTTCAATGAAGAAAAAAATTATGAAGAAATCACTATCAACATTAAAAACTCAGGATCAGGCCCAGCCATTATTAAATACGTTAAATTCTTCCACGATGAAAAGTCGTATACAGAGATATTTGAAGTAATAAAGGACTGCTGCTTTGATATCTATGCTTACCAAGAGCAATTAAATAAGTTGCAAAATGAGTCACCAGAGATCAATTTCTTTGAAAAATTTGGTTGGTTGTATACCGGCGTTAGTAATAACCGATTATTAGCCTCAGGCGCTGAACTTAATCTTTTTGGTTTTAAGAAAACAGGCTTCAATGCAACTCAGTGGGACAAGGTAAATGACCAACGCTTTAATATCAAAACCGAGATCTGCTACTGCTCGTTGCTAGAACAATGCTACCTAAGCGATGGCCGCGGCGATGTGAGAGAAATACAGCAGTGTGAGTGACACCGAGCTTTCAGCAGTCAGCGATCAGCCGCGTGGTGGATATGTTTGGTGCTGCGTCTTCCTCTAACGAAGGTTCTAGGCAAAGTGTACTTGTAGGAATGGCTTTAGCCATGAATGTTTTTGTTATGGTCTGAATTCGGCACAGACTGTGTGAAAACTAATTTTTAATAAATTGTCTTGGGTATGTTCTTAGTTTGAAACCATTTAAGATGGTTGCGATCGATTTTTTCTCAGTATCGCAATTTTCTCCGCGCGAGCGAAACTGCT